>JABIYQ010000641.1 GCA_018702715.1 Desulfobacula sp.
AGTCAAATAGTTGAATTTTTAACCGGTAGTTTTTTATGAAACTTGAACATAACAGCTTTAAGAAATCTTCCAAGGGCCATTCAATTAACAAGGACCCTTTCAATAAACAGGCATTAACCCTCCTGGAAATGAAATCTATTCTGGAATCTTCCCCTGCAGGGATTGGGATCATAAAAGACAGAGTTCTTGGCTGGACCAATGATGTTTTTAGCTCAATGTTTGGTTATGAACCTGATTCCTTAGAAGAAAAAAATACAAGATGTTTATATGCCGACCAAAAAGAATATGACAGGGTCGGAGTTGAATTGTATTCCAAATTGAATAAATATGGCAAAGGCCTTATTGAAACAACACTAGTAAAAAAAGATGGTAATTGCATTGACTGCTTGATCAAGATTTCAAGACTCAACACTCAAGATCCTTCAAAGGGTTGTATATTTGTTATCAGCAATATTTCTGAACTCAAGCGTCTTCAGGTTCAGGCTCAACAGGCCCAGAAAATGGAAGCCATCGGGTTACTCGCAGGTGGTGTTTCCCATGATTTTAATAATATTCTTATGGGTATTCAAGGGCACTTATCACTTTTGCAGCTTAATGTGGATGCAACACAAAAAGTAACAACCCATGCCATGCACATTGGCCGTCTTGTGGAAACCGCTTCTGAACTTACAAAGCGGTTGCTTGGATTTGCAAGGGGTGGGAAATATCAAATTTCAACATTAAATATAAATGAACTGTTTACATCTACCCTGACTATTTTTAAGCCCACCCGAAAAGATATTATAATTCATGAAAGGTATGAAAAAAATCTTTTTCCAGTAAATGCAGATTCCTCCCAGCTTGAACAGGTCTTTATAAACTTGCTGGCCAATGCCTCCCAGGCCATGACCGGTTCAGGCGATATTTTCGTTACAACCCAAAATAGTATGATCAATGAGGATCACGATTATCCCTTTGAGGTCAAGCCCGGGAGATATGCTAAATTGACGATCAAAGATACGGGCATAGGAATGGATCTGGAAACTCAGAAAAAAATTTTTGATCCTTTTTTTTCGATAAAAGAAATCGGCAATAACAAGGGTCGGGGATTAGGACTGTCTACTGTTTATGGTATAATAAAAAATCATGGCGGTTTTATTCTGGTTGACAGTGAAAAAACAAAAGGCGCAAGCTTTCATATCTGGTTGCCTGCATCCAATAATATCCCGGTAAAAAAAATAAAAAAACCCCGTCCCTTTGATCAATTGCAAAAAGGATCTGAAACCGTGCTATTGGTTGATGACGATGAAGCAGTTATAAATATTGGTAAAGCATTTCTGGAAAAACTTGGCTACAAACCCATAATTGCAAAGAATGGACTGGAAGCCATTGAGATATTCAGGAGTTATAAATACGAAATATCTTTAGTTGTCCTTGACCTGAACATGCCGGAAACAGATGGAAAACAAGCTTTTTCCGAAATCAAAAAGATCCGGGAAAATGCAAGAATACTAATATCCACGGGCCAGGTTATTGATGATGAAATAGAAGGATTCTTAAATCAGGGGTGCCACGGATTTATTCAAAAACCTTTTTCCTTGAATACATTTGCAAAAACCCTGCGAAAAATAATAGACAAAACCTAAAAACGTATTAGATCATTCCTCCATTTACCCCTATAACCTGTCCATTAACATAGGCAGCTTCTTTTGAACATAAAAAGACGGCTGCATGGGCTACCTCTTCGGGTTTTCCAAGCCTTTTGGCCGGTATAGTGTCAATGATCGCATCTAAATTCATTCCGTTAAGCATCTGGGTTTCAATAAATCCGGGAGCAACTGCATTGACGGTAATATTTCTGTTTCCTATCTCTCTTGCCAAAGCTTTGGTAGCCCCGATAAGGCCTGCTTTTGAGGCGGAATAATTAACCTGGCCTGCATTTCCCATCTGACCTGCAGTTGATACAACATTGACAATTCTTCCAAACCGGTTTTTCAGCATATTCTTTACCACAGGTTTTGTTACATTATAAAAACCGGTCAGGTTGGTATCAATTACATTTTGCCAGGCATCTTTTTTCATCATGGCCAACAATTTGTCATCCCTGATACCGGCATTATTAATCAGTATATCAATCCGGCCGGTTTTTTGAAGAATGATTTTCACGGCTTTTAAGGATTCGTCCGTATTTGTTACATCAAAGGGCAATAATTCTGCATGCCCGTTGTTGATATTTATTTTTTTAAGTGTCTTATGAGCAGATACTTTATTGGACAGATAGTTGATATATACAAATATGTTTTGCTTTGCCAGTTCAATGGCAATGGCTTTGCCAATTCCTCTGCCTGCTCCTGTTACAAGTGCAACTTGATTTGAGCCGTAAGTCATAGGATCTCCAAAGTGCTTTGGTTTGCAGTTTAAAAAATGCACCTACCATTCACTAAATGCGTTTCCATATGTTTTATAACCATCGGCAGGGGTTTTGTAAAACAGTATTTTCTAATACAGCTTTACAATATCTGAGTCAAATGGTATTTTGATTGAATTATCAGATGATCTATTTAACGGCATCATCAGGAGCTAAGTATGAAGCATATAAAAATTCGGTTTGGAGAGAATATTGAGACACAACCTACTCAAGAAAACTCTTTTGAAGAAATCTTTCAATCAGTCAATCCCATGTTCTGTTTTTCAAAACGAATCTGGAGACCCCAGATGGATATACTTGAAACAAGAAATGAAATCATCATCCAGGCTGAAATAGCAGGTGTAAGAAAAGAAGATATTGTTATTGAAATCAGCAACAAAGCCGTTAAAATTTCAGGAAGCAGAAAAAACAACCATCCGGACCCGACAGCCACATATCGCCTTGCAGAAATACAATGCGGACAGTTTGAACGGGTTTTGTATCTGCCAAATATTATTGATGTTGAAAAAGTATCTGCTTCATTTTCCAATGGCTTTTTAGAGCTTACCCTGGGAAAATTTTTAAGTAAAAAAATTAAAGGCAAACAAAA
>JABIYQ010000151.1 GCA_018702715.1 Desulfobacula sp.
CTGCCTTTTGGCCCATCTACTTTATTGCATCAAAGACCGAATACGTATACAAAAAGTCCTATTTTCCAACTTAACTACGAAATGGTAATTAAATTTTGAAAATTGCGTTAAACTTAAAAGTATTGCTGGGATGTTTATGCATTTTCGGCTCAGCCTTCTTTTTTTACCTGGCCACAGTGATTATCAAGTGGGCAAAGATCAAAGGATTAAATATAGATCCTGCACTTTTCGTATTTGCAAGGTTTTTACTGGGTTTTATAACTGTGCTGATCCTGATGGCCCTTAAAAAGAAAAAAATAAAGGTAAAGAAAAAACGATATCTCATTGGCAGGACCATGGCCAATTGTGTTGCCGTATATTGTTTTTTTAAAGGAGTGGATTTAACATCCGTTGGCCAGGCCAATATTTTAAATATGACCTATCCATTATTTATCGCAATTTTTTCATGGATGTTTTTAAAGGAACAGCGGGATGCTATTGCAATTGTTGTTGTTGTCATAGCGTTTGCAGGTGTTTGGATGATCCTGACACCGGGGAAAATGAATTTTAATATGAATTCCTTATGGGCCCTGGCATCTGGGATCAGTGCAGCCATTGCAATGATGTATCTCAATCTTTCAAGGCAGGTGCATGATACGGAAACCACATTATTCTTTTTGTTTGGTCTTGGGTCTTTACTTATTTATGCGGTATTTTTTAATCACATTCATATGCCCGGATTTTTAGATTTGAAATATCTTTTTTTCTGTTCCGCTTCAGCTATTGTCGGTCAATTTCTGATAACCATCGGGTTTAAATATGTGACTGCCATTGAAGGGGGTATTATTTCTTCAACCAGGATTCTTTTGGCAGCAGTGTTAGGCCCTGTTATTGCAATGGATCCGGTTCTTTCTACTTCTGGGTGGGCAGGTGCATTCCTGATCTTTAGCGGCAATATATTTTTGACATTGAGGAAGGCAAAAAAATAAAACTAATTGGGTTTAACCCTGGAAAGACAAAGGGTTAACAAAAGGCCGATGAAGGCAACACTTCCCAAAAACCATGATCCGCACGACCATGACCCTGTTTGGGAAACAAGATAGGCAAGTATTGGCGGACCCATTAGCTGGCCTGCCTGTCCTCCCTGAATAACAATCCCGTTAGTGGTTGCGATAAGGTTTTTTGAAGGAGCATAATCAGGGACGCCTCCAAGAATAGATGCCGGGATTAAGCCGCCAAAAAGTGAAAAGATAAGACATCCTGTATAATTTATTATAAAATTGCTATCCACAGAATATATGGCAAAGGAACTTGTGCCCATTACCGTACAGGCAAATGCGACTAATTTCCACCGTTTAATGCCTTTTTTCAAACATCTTCCGCCAACAAGATTTCCAAAAATATTAACAAAGACCATTACTGCAGTCAAAATCGAGGCCATGGATTTGGTAAACCCATATTTTTCAATTATCATTGTCGGTAAAAAACCCATCACGGCCAGCCATTGCAGGGCATAGGTGACAAAAATCAATCCAAGAAGCAATGGTCCGGCTCTTGTGGATGTCCTTATGACATCCTGAATCAATTTTTTAAAAGTAACTGATGTTGATTTGTTCATGAATTTGATATGGGATGTCTTTTTTGAAAGTAAAAAAGTATAGGCTATCAATATGACGCCATTGATTTGCCAAAGGCCCTTCCAGTCTGTGACTGATAAAATAAATGGCAAAAGAATCATCATCAATGAGGCCCCGGCCGGAAGATAACAGGTCCAGATGGATAGTGCCACTGCCATATCTTTAGGTTTTACCACCTGGAAAATCAGCGTCGGGGTGCTGACAATTACGGCCAAAAATCCAGCACCTTCCAGAAACCTGCTTGCAAGTAACCCGTAAAAGGAATCGGAAAATGATCCCAGAAAGCAACCTATAATTTGAAAAACAAGACCTGTCAGCATAAGGCGGCGGTGGCCAATGGCATCGGCAATAGCCCCTGTAAAGGTCCCAAGAAAAAGACCGGTAAGATTGAAAATGGATAAAACCCATCCTGCATAAAAAAGACTGATTGCAAGATCCATCCTGATATCCGACAGGACAGGCGGGACCTTGCCCACCTGGAAGGCAGACAGAATTCCGGCTCCGAACAGGATAAAAATAAGTCCCCAGGGACTTTTATCCTCAAAGGTTTTCAAATGATCTCTTTAGCTCTTTTTACAAGCAGAGAAGTGCAATTTTTAATATTATTTTCTGTATAAAGTGTAAATTCATCTTTGTAACTTTTTTCAAACAGGTCCATGGCAAGTTGTTCATCAGAAAGAGGGGATTGTCTTATATTTTGAATGGTGTTGAGTGTAATATCAATGGACTCCTGGATGCCTTTTGTCGCATCTTTTCCAGCCATATGTCCCTGATGGGCAGGGCAGATAATCAAAGGGTTTGATTCCTTAATAAAATTAAGGGTTGAAATATATGCATGGGCCGTGGTGAAGTATAAGGGCAGATATCCTCTGCCTGGAAAATGAAAGCCAAGACTGTCAGAGCAAAACATGATTTTTTTTGAGTTTATAATCCCCATAAGGTTTCCAGGGGAGTGGCCATCCACTTTAACAAGATCCAATGTGACACTTCCAAGGTCAATGGATTGTCTTTCATCTACGGTTAGAGCACAACTTAGATCCGGGATCTTTTTCAATGAGGGTCTGCCGGGTTTGATGTTAAATTTGGCCAGATTTTTTGATATAAACCTGTCTTCTTTAATCAATAAAGGTAAGGATTTTGGATGTTCATTAAACTCTTTTGCCCCTTTTGCAGCAATTATCCGGGCATTTGGATATCTTTTGGCAAGACCCGGCAGTCCTGTAATATGGTCTGAATGGGGATGGGATGGAATGATAAAATCCGGATTGATATCAAGATGTTCAAGTTGCCTGATCACAGTATCAACTATTCCTGAAACACCCACTTCAAAAAGGGCAGTGCTGCTGTTGCCGATAACCAGAAACAGGTTGAAAAAATAATTTCCCAGCATTAAAATATTTTTATCTATCTTAATGGGAAAATTTTTTTCAGGTATATAATGATCTTTCATTTGTTCTCCTTTTTGACGGGAATCAAATTTTGCAAACTTGAGAACTGGATTACTATCATATCTAACAGGTTTCTAAAAGAATTAGTTTGCAGAGCCTGTCATGGCGGTCTTGACAAAAATCATGATGGAAAGTATTTATTCAGAATAGTTTACTTTTTAGTTTAAAGGAGGTTTTTAATGCCTGCTCACAAACCAAGGCTTTTGGATGTGCTCAATGCGTTTGAAGATGGTATATATATTATCAGCAATGATTATACCATTGAATACATGAATAAACACATGGAAGAATTGTTTGGTGAGGGAATTGGAAAAAAATGCTATGAGGTATTGATTCAATCTGACAAACCTTGCAATTGGTGTAAATATGATAAAGTTTTTATTAATAATGAAACCCATCACAGTGAGGTATATATTGAATCGGTTGATAAAATATTTGCCCTGTCTGAGCTTCCCATTACCAATCAGGACGCAACGATATCCAAACTGTCTTTATATCGGGATATCACTCACACCGTGCGCCAGGAAGAAAAACTCAAATCATCTAGAGAAAGTTATCAAACACTTTTTACTCATGCAGGGTGTGGAGTGTTTATCAGCAGTAAACAAGGAAGGTTTCTTGATGTTAACCCGACGCTGTTAAAAATGCTTGGGTATCGGGATAAGGATGAATTCCTTTCTCTTGATCTTGCAAGGGATGTATATTTAAGCCCAAAAGACAGGCGTGAATATACTGAAATCATAGAAAAAACCGGCCAGGTTGTTGATTACGAGGTGAAGTGGAGACGTCGGGATGGGAACATACTTCATATCCTTTTAACCAGTACTGTAAGGTACGACACCAACGGGGATATTTTAGGATATGAAGGAATCGTTGTGGATCAGACCCGAAGGAAAAAACATCAGAATGAAATAAAAGAAGCCTATGATTTTATGGATAAAATTATTTCATGTTCTCCCAATGCCATCATGGCTATGGATATGATGGGTATTATCAAGTTGTGGAATAAGAGTGCGGAAGATATTTTTGGGTTTAAATCTGCCAAGGTGGTTGAAAAAATGAATATCCAGCAGATTTTTTCAATTAAGGTGGCCAATAATGTCATGGATATGATGAGGGATGAAAAATTCGGAGGCAGGGGCAGGCTGAATTCTTATCCATTAAATTTTAAAAAGAATAATGGTGAGATAGTTGAAGGTAACCTTTCTGCCAGCATCCTTTATGATGACAAAGGTGACGAACTGGCATCAGTTGGATTGTTTGTCGATTTAAAAGAACGGCTTCAAACAGAAAGGGAATTAGGAGAGGCAAGACAGCATCTGCTTCAGTCAGAAAAGTTGGCTGCCATGGGGAGGCTGACTTCCCAGATTGCACACGAACTTAATAATCCGCTTTTTGGGATAATGAATACCCTTGAATTGATGAAAACTGAGATTTCCCCTCAAAACAAGAGACGAAGGCTTTTGGATATGTCTTTGTCTGAGATTGAGCGCTTGGCTGATATGCTGAAAAAAATGTTGTCTTTTTCAAAGCCGGATCAGGATAAACGCATAGAGGTAAATATTAATGTGGTTATTGATGAACTCATGATGTTATATGAAAAACGATTCAGGGAAAACAGTATAAAAGTCAGTATGAATCTTATGGAAAATCCAGGACTTATTAAGGCCTCCAGGGATCAATTAAGGCAGGTATTTATCAATATGTTTTCCAATGCCATGTATGCAATGCCCGATGGCGGCAGCCTTGAAATCTCCAATAAAATTGTTTCCGGAAAACTTTATATTATTATAAAGGATACGGGGACCGGGATAAAACCTGATCATATGAAAAAGATTTTTGATTCTTTTTTCACTACTAAAAAAGAGAGCGTTCAAGGTGTAGGCCTGGGGCTTTCCGTCTGTTATGGTTTTATTAAAGACCATGGTGGGGACATTAAAGTTGAATCCCAGGAAGGACAATGGACAGAGTTTACTATCATGCTTCCTATTGCCGGCAAATAAGCCTTAACATGATAATTTTGTTTTAACCCGGCCGGGGCATGCTTGCGATGAATTTAATGGTGCGTGATTTTCGGCATAAGAATTTTAATAAGAAGAGGTGATTTATCTCCAATTATGTTGCGAGTTTTACTCCGCCTGATCCCGCAGAC
>JABIYQ010000233.1 GCA_018702715.1 Desulfobacula sp.
AAAATTCCTTTCTAAAGGTTTAGCCAATATTAAAAGCACTTTGGATGAAGGTGTCTCCAGACGAATTTTTACCACAAAGCGAGTGACGGAAATATTAGGACGAATTAGTCCAACAACTGATTTATCAAGGTTGGTTAACTGTCAGTTAATCATCGAAGCAGTATTTGAAGATTTGAATGTAAAAAATGGATTATTCAGGCACATTAGTTCAATTGTTTCAGAAGATACAATTCTGGCTTCAAATACATCCTCATTTTCCATAAGCGAACTTGCCCGTGCTGTTTCACATCCTGAACGATTTATAGGTCTACATTTTTTCTTTCATGCCGCCAAGAACCGCCTTGTAGAAATTGTCAAGGGAGATAAAACCAGCGAACCAGTATTTGATAATATGATGCAGTTTATGCAAAGAATCGGCAAGGATCCCATTGTCTGCCATGATGCACATGGATTTGTTGTGAACCGATTTTTTGTTCCATGGTTAAATGAAGCAGTAAGAATCTATGAAGAAGGAATTGCTGATATTGCCGCTATAGAAACTGCGGCCTGCCGAACTTTTGGTTGTAGTATGGGACCGTTTGCGCTTATGAATGCAACAGGGATTCCAATTGCTTACCACGCCCAAAAAACACTTTATGATGTCTATGGGGCATTCTACAAACCTGCCGATAAATTACTCCAGCAGATGAATGCAAATTCCCCTTGGGAAATAAAACCTGAACAGAGTATTGACTGGGATATCTATCTGGAAATATCGGAAAGATTGTCTGCGGTTACAATGCTGGTTTGCGGACAAATTCTCGATAAAAATATTTGTACAGCCGGCGATATCACTCGTGGGGCAGGTATTGGTTTAAAATGGCGAAAGACACCTGTTAATATCTTTAATAGGCTGGGACAAGATCGTGTAAATGAACTGGTTCAGCCATTATTACAAAAATGGGATTTGACAATTCCCCGGCGGATGGATACAAACTCATGGATTCCTGATTATATTTCGGTCGAAAAATATGATAATGTCGGTGTTCTCATATTTAATCGTCCGGAAGGATTAAATGCAATTAATCCAATGGTTATTGATCAATTGGAAAAAGGTTTTACCCAGTTGGAAATGAATGAACAAATTGAATCCATTATCATCACCGGGAGAGGTAAAGCATTTGTCGCCGGTGCCGATATTCATTTTTTTGTCAATCACATTAAAAAATCTTCCGTTAATGAAATATTAGATTTTACTGCAAAAGGTCAAAAATTATTTGATCGAATCGATCATTCAAAAAAGAAAATAATTGCCATGGTTAACGGACTTACTTTAGGGGGCGGATTGGAGTTAGCTCTCACGGCGGATGTCATTGTGGCTCTGGATCATTCACTTTTTGCTTTTCCTGAAACTGGGATTGGTATATACCCCGGTCTCGGTGGAACCCAAAGACCTATCAAACGTGTTGGGAAAAATCTCACAAAATTTCTTATTTACAGTGGCAATATGATTGATGCAAAAAATGCTTGTGATATGGGACTGATTGATAAAGTCGTTTCCTGGGATGAGTTTGGAGGATTATTTGAAAATCCACACGAGTTAACATCTGCAAAAAAGGGTCCAAGTCAAAATTGGATTGATGTTGATAATTTTATTGATGGGAAAACGGTTAAGAATCTGTTAGAACAATCAAGTAAAGCATCTGAATGGGATTGGCTGTTACGGAAAATGGGTAAAAAAGCTCCAAGAGCCTTGGAAATTGCCGAAAAGTTGATTGATGCTGAAAGAGGACCGGCTTCAGAATTAGAATATCTTGAAGAAATATTTACAACAGCTGATGCTCTTGCTGGATTGCAGAGTGTTGGTAAAGTTCCACCAAAATATCAGGGACATTAATGATGTTTTCAGGTAAAACAGTATTAATAACCGGCGGGGTACAGGGTATTGGAAAAGCAATTGCTGAACGCTTTGCAAAATTAAATGCAAAGATATATATATTTGATTTACAGAATCCCGATAATAATAATTCAAATAGTAATATTCATTTTATCCAGGGAGATGTTTCAAATAATAATGAAATAACTGAATTTGTTGATCATGTTATGGATGTGGATGGACATATTGATATTGTTGTAAACAATGCCGGTATTATTCGCGATGCAGCAATTTGGAATATGGCAGAAGCTGATTTCGATGCAGTGATCAATGTTAATTTAAAAGGTCCATGGTTATTATGCAGAGCAGTTGCACCTATTATGCGAAAACAAAAATCAGGTAGAATCATAAATATCGCTTCCCGTTCATGGCTGGGGAATTTTGGTCAATCTAATTATTCTTCATCAAAAGGAGGGTTGGTAAGTCTGACAAGAGTATTAGCCTTGGAATTGGCAAGGAGCAATGTAACAGTGAATGCTGTGTCTCCAGGGCTGATCGATACAGAAATGACCCGAAGTATGCCACCTGAAATTTTTGAGAGTTTTGTTCAAAAACAACCAGGGAAAAAGCCTGGGATACCAGAGGATATAGCCTCCGCAGTGACTTTTTTAGCATCAGAAGATTCGCAGTTTATAAATGGTCAGATTCTCCAGGTTGATGGCGGGAAAAGTATTGGAGCAGGACATTAAATGAAAAAGGTGTTTCTTGTTGATGGCTGTCGATCACCAATAGGCAGGGGGCACGCTGAAAAAGGCATATTTCATACTATTAGAGCTGATGAACTCGCTTCACAGGTCTTACTGAAATTGGTTTCCAGAACTAACCGGAACCCTCAGGTAGTCAATGATTTTTATCTAGGATGCGTTGGTCATGGGCAGGGAGCTGCCATGTTATTGGAGAATGGTTAACGTGATCAAAGTCACCCTGGATGTTAATGATTTTGAACGTACCCTTTTAGTAGAGCCTGATGAAAATCTGCTTTATACTTTAAGAGAACGATTATTACTTACCGGCACAAAAAAAGGATGTGATCAGGCCTCCTGTGGGACCTGTACCGTTTTGATGGATAAAAAACCAATTCTAAGTTGTATCACACCGACCCTGCGCTGCGAGGGAAAATCTATTCACACCATCGAAAGTGTTGCCATAGATGGAAAGTTACATCCTGTTCAAGACCAATTGGTAAAAAATGGCGGACTTCAATGTGGATTTTGCACACCGGGATTTGTGATGACATCTATTGAATTTCTTGACGAAAATAAGAATCCTACTGAGGACGAAATAAAAGAAGCTTTATCCGGGAATCTTTGTCGATGCACTGGATATAAAAAAATTATTGAAGCAGTTAAAGCTGCCTCCGAGGATATGAAATAATGTCCGGACCAATAGGAAAAAGAACGCCATATATCGAAGCGGTTCAAAAGGTAACCGGACAAGCACAATTTGCTGAAGATTTTCATTTCAGTAATATGCTATATGTAAAATTTTTAAGAAGTCCGCACACACATGCAAAAATTCAAAATATTAATTTAACCAAAGCAAAAAAATTAGCAGGGGTCTGTGCAATCAGTACTGGCAGCGATCTGCCAATCCCCTTTGGTGTATTACCTATTAGTCCTGATGAAACTGCCATGGCAGTCAATAAAGTTAGGTATATTGGAGAGATTGTCGCTGCTGTTGCTGCCGAATCAGAAAAAATCGCCCATGAAGCCTGCAGTCTTATCGATGTTGATTATGAACCTATAAAGGATTTCTTAGAACCGGATGATTCCTTAATTGATTGCAGTCCGGATGAGCAAATACATTCGCATAGTAAAAATGGAACCAATGTTCATAAA
>JABIYQ010000100.1 GCA_018702715.1 Desulfobacula sp.
CCAACACGAGCAAAACCATACCTTCTGATCTGTTCAGGCTAAGAACAAGTATGGAAGAAGAAGGCCGTAACCTTTACATCAGCAATGGATGCGTTTATTGCCATACACAGTCCATACGAGCTGTGGACTGGGGCTTGGGTGCAGAAAGAATAGCCCAGGCCGGGGATTATTTAAAGGATCACCCTATACTCCTGGGCTCCCAGAGAACAGGCCCGGATCTTTCACAGGAGGGCGGAGAACATCCCGATGACTGGCACCTGGCTCACTTTACCAACCCGAGATTTACCCGGCCGCTTTCCATTATGCCACCCTTTAAATTTTTAAAAGAAGATAAAATAAGCATATTGACCCAGTATACCCAGAGCCTTGGGATGAAGAATGCTGATATAAGGATGGAAAGACAAGAGCTGTGGAAACAAAAATCCATTGAAGCATACGAATCCGGTGTTGATGAAAATGTAGCCTGGATTCATAAAAATGTACCAAAAGGCTGGCGAATCCTTCCCACACCCTACCCTGCTTCTGAAGCAGGACTTGCAAGGGGCAAAAAAATATACCAGGATTTTTGTTTTGGCTGCCACGGGCCTGTGGGTGACGGCATGGGACCTGCCCAACCTTATCTTTATCCGCCGCCGCTAAACTTTACCATTCTCAAAGGCCGGGGGATAAGCGGGGGAATTATATACTATCAGATCATGAACGGCATTACTGGAACCGCAATGCCCTATTTTAAAAGAGAACTGGAATCTGAAAAAATATGGGATGTGGGAAACTATATTGCAAAATATTTCATTGATCAAATCGATGCCAATATGGAACCAAAAGGAATTGATGCAGCCTATGAACCTTAAACCATTACAAATATAAAGGCCTGACAAATGTATTATCCATTTTTTCTGACATATATTCTGACCGGACTTTTTATCGGCGCTGCCGTGTTTATATGGGCACTTAAAACAGGACAGTTCACGGACCAGCAGCGTGCAAGGTTTCTGGCCCTGGAAGATGTCCCCCCACAGGCTGTAACAACTTGTCGTAAAGCCAAATTTGAGATCTATTTTGTTTTTTCACTGGCCCTTGCAGCTATTGCGGCAAGCTTTGCTTTGGTGTTTTATGCACTTTTTTTTACTTAGTGTTTGGGTGGCTCGTAGAGGAGCGCATGCTCACAAACTCACCCATTTGCTGCGTTGCTGCAAAATTCTGCCAAATTATGGATCGGGCCTCATGTACTACAGTACACTCCGGTTTCAGAATTTCTTGCGCCTTGCATATGGGCAACTTTTCAACCAAACACAGGTTACCGGTCAGGTACTAATTAGGCTAATATGCTCTAAAGATATTGAAAGCAAACCCGAAAAAGAGGAATTTTAAATGAGATTTTTTGAGCTTTTAAATACACAGCATGTTTTTGCCCTGATCATAATTGCCATAATTTTTTTAATCCTATTTGGCGTTGCCCTGGCATTTATACCCATGTCAGGACCCATTGCAAAAGCTTTGAATATTAAAGCGGTTCAACATTTTGCCGATGGAATAGGAAAAGCGGAAGGGCCTTTCCCGCTTATAATTGCCCTTATTATTGGTGGTACGTTTCTGTGGGCTCTATTTTATATTCTATATTACGGTTTTTCGGAGGTCATATTATAAATTTATGAATGAGCTGAAATTTAAAAATTCTGTACTTTCCACCTGGCTGCACATCATTGCCATGATCGCTATCATACTCGGTGTAGGATATTTCACCTTTATTGTGGTGTCGGATAAAGGCATGCCTACCTGGGATTACAGGCCCGTTAAAAGCACGCCTTCAGAATCCCCCTATGCAGAATATGAAAAAAATCCAGCCGGCCAGCATGTAAGCGGCCAGGAGGAAAACTAAATGAAACAGGTTCTATTTCTTGCAGTTTTTGCATTGATCGCTTTAACAGGTGTTTATACGGTTATAACCCTGTACGATTCAACTTTAAAAGCAGGAAGAATGAATCAAACCCCGGTTCTTCGTCCCCATGAGAAACCGCTGCTGATAATGGATAAACGAACGATAGTCTCCCATAAAAGCGAAGCCCTTATAAAAGAGAAAATGAAAAATACTTTTCCTGTAACAGGGACAGGCTCTGCACAAGCCATGCTCGTAAAAGGAGAAAAAGATTATAAATCCTTTTGTTCCCATTGTCATGGTAACAACCTGGACGGGCTTGGAACTGTGGGACAAAGCTTTTTTCCCTTGCCCGCAAACCTGACGGGTGAGAATGCAGCCCAATTAAGTGATAAAGAGATGTTCGCAGTCATTAGTTACGGCAGCAAAAAAACGCCTGCGCTTGCAAGCTCCATGTCCGTTGAGAGTCGGTACGCAGTTATCCGGTATATCAGGTCCATACAGAAATCAAATCTGTAAAAGATCAGGTTCTATGATGAAACCTGCCCCTTGTAAACACAGCAGACAATAAAAATTTCAATAATAAAAATTTCAATAATGAAAACTTCAAAAATGAAAACTTCAATCCCGTGCAAGCTTTGCAGCCTGCCTGTCAAAATTTCTAAAACTCCGACACAAGATCTTTTCTGCTGCAATGGCTGCAAAATGGTCTATACCATGCTGATGGAATCAGACCCATATAATTCAGACCCTTCTCATTCAGGACAATACCATTTAAATCAGGGTAAAGGGTCAAATCAGGACAAAGGGTCAATAGATTTCAAGAATACTAAGCTTTATAAACAATGTGTTGCAGCAGGAGTTATTCCAGACACTTCTGAAAGAAAACCGACCTTTGATATGCCATCAATTCAAGAAAGTTCTGAAGTCTCTTCAACAGATTCTCCAAATGATTCATATGGGGCCGATTCAGGCGTTCATGCTGATTCCAAAAACTTTCTTGCTCTCAATTTCCAGATTAATAATATGTGGTGCCCTGCCTGTGCCTGGGTCCTTGAAAATGCACTCATCCGGTCAAGGGGTGTGATAAAAGCCTCCTGCAATTTTTCCAGTGACAGGGGGAATATCCTATATGATCCGATAAAAACATCTCCTGAAAAAATTTTCAATATGATTGAAAACCTTGGATACACTTCTGCATCCCTTGATAAAAAACCACAAAAAAATGTAAAAGAATTTATCCGCCTTTTTGTCACACTGTTTTTGACAATGAACGTAATGATGCTCAGCTGGGCTATATATTCCGGCTTTTTTATTGAACTATCCTCCCGCGCTGTGCAAATACTTGCATGGCCAGTATTTCTGATGGCTTCCATTGTTGTGTTCTATGGTGGTTATCCCATACACAAACGCGCGTTGAGTGGTGTAAAATCAGGATGGCCCGGGATGGAAGCATTGATCTCAACAGGCTCATTCTCAACTTATTTTTACAGTCTGTTTCATCTTTTCACAGGAAGTATCCATCTTTACTTTGATGCCTCATCCATGCTGATCCTGTTACTTTTGACAGGAAAAATGCTGGAACAATCTGCAAAAAACAAGATTGCTGAAGGCCTTTGGGGATTTTTTTCTCTGGTTCCTCAAAAGGTCAGGATCTGTACAACTCAATTTCCTAAAGGACGTTATGTTTCTATTAAACAATTGTCCAAAGGGGATCTATTCCTTGCTGAACCAGGGGAAATACTGGCAGCAGACGGCATTGTCACAAAAGGCATTGCCGTCATTGACGAGTCATCCATCACAGGAGAGGCAAAACCTTTCAATGTTAATCCTGAGGATAATGTCAAAAGCGGCACCCGGATAATTTCCGGAAAGATTCAGGTTAAAGCCTTAAAAGTGGGTGAAAAATCAATCCTCGGCCGTATGCTTTTCATCATGGAAAAAAGCCTTTCTGAAAAAACAGCTCAAACCCAGCGATTTGAAAACCTTTTAAAATTCTTTGTACCTTCGGTTATGGGACTTTCCGTGCTCACATTTATTTTCTGGATAATAAACGGCCTGCCATCCTATGAAGCTTTCAACCGAGGGATTGCCGTTCTGGTGATTTCCTGTCCGTGCGCTCTGGGCATTGCCATTCCCCTGGCCCTTGTGGCCGGTGTCTCTGCCGCCGGGAAAAAGGGAATCCTGGTGAGGGATTTTGAAGCATTTGAAAGAGTTGAAGATCTTGATACCATTGTTTTTGACAAAACCGGCACATTGACAACGGGCAAGCTCGACGTACTGGGTATGAATACGGCTTCTGATTTTCCTGCAAAAAAGGCATGGCAGATTATCAATGCCATGGAAGAAGGCTCAGACCACTTTATTGCCCACACCATAAGAACTTATGGGATCACAAATGACATATCGCCTCTTACACTTGAAAATGTCAGATACCATTCCAACGGTGCCAGTTGCAGTTTTCAAAATAAACAATATTGTTTCGGCAATATGGATTTTGTTAAAAAAAAGGGTGGATCTGAGGCATCTTTTGTTTATGATTTTAAACAGGACGGCCAGATCATATCAACGGTTTTTTTATCTGCAAATGATAAGGTTGTCGCTGTGGTCCATCTGGGTGATTCCATGAAGAAAGGAGTAAAAACCCTTATTGCCGGACTCTCTAAAATGGGACTCACAAGCTTTCTTATCTCAGGAGATGCGAAAAAACCAACGCTTGCTGTTGGATCATTTGTCCAGATACTGGCTGAATATACCCATGGCGGATTGCTCCCCCATGAAAAAGCCGATTTTATCAAAGAACTTAAACTATCAGGCAAAAAAACCGCCATGGTGGGTGACGGGATAAATGATGCTCCGGCAATGGCCCAGTCAAATATTGCAATAGCCGTTCGATCCGGTCTTAATCCCGGTGAAGGTGTTGCCGCAATTACCCTGATGCAGGAGACCCCCGTCCAATTGCTCGATTTTTTAACACTTGCAAAACAAGTAAATAGAAAAGTAAAACAAAACCTTTTATTTGCACTTTTTTATAATGTCATCAGTATTCCAATAGCGGCAAGCGGTCTGTTGAATCCCATCATCGCGGCAACTGCCATGCTTTTGAGCAGTCTTTCAGTAACATTCAATACCTTGCTGCTTGTAAAAAGGGAATCAAAAAATAAATAATATTAATTAACTCAACTTTCAGAATCGACAAATTCGAGTGGGGTCAGGCCTGCATAGTTGCGTTTATTGAGC
>JABIYQ010000029.1 GCA_018702715.1 Desulfobacula sp.
GCATAACTGCAACAAGCAGGGTAATCAGGGTGTTGATCAACATGAAATTAGCAATCATGACCACCCATTTTTCAATCATATTTTTAATATTAAAAGCCCATTCAGGTGATCCAACAGCGATATAAATTCCAATGGAAACCAAACTTAAAAAATTCATAAACAGTGCAATGCCGGCTGCTTTGAGCCCGAGCATCGCACCAACAATCAAAGAGGCACCAAAGAGCCAGATATATCCGGCACCCTGAAAACCGAGCATGGACAAAAGTAAGACTCCAAGCAAGTAAAAAATGAAGAAGATAATCCAGGTTTTATGCTTAAGAGAAAATTTTTTGGAAAAAAATACAACCAAAATAATGAGGTATGCAGCAGAATCCAGGATGAAAACGCCCCATAATTCTTCATTATAAGATAAGATTAAGGAAGGTATCAAAGCAAATGGGCCTAATACGACCGCTAAAAAGAAAAGAATAAAAGTAATCCTTTCCCGCCAAAGCGTTAAAAGATCGCATTCCCATGCTTTTTGGGGAATAAATTTAGCCTCTAAATTATACCAGCATTGTACTATTTTTTGAGAATATTTCATGTCTTTTGTTTTGCCTTTTAAACGTTATTGCAAAATCACCATGATCATTTTTTATTCAACTTATCACAGTGTTTGCACCTGCGTCTGCGTATTTTCTTTTTCATAGATCTGGCACCTCCTCAGATCTATGATTGGCATATAAGAAAGGCGGGCGGGGTCTGCGGAATCAGGCGGGGTAAACTCGCAACAAAATAAACTCGCTACATAATTGGAGATAAATCACCTCCCCTTATTAAAATTCTTATCCCGAAAATCACCCACTATTAGATCCGTCCCTGCTTCTCAACAAGTTTGACATTGTCATAGATTATTAATTCTTTACAATCCCTTAGCAAGTTAAAATTGGCTTGTCAATATAGGTAAAACCACCTATATTTATCAAAAATGTTACTGGGTACAACAGTAGGTTTGCAAAAACTTTTCATTCAATTATATGGGAAGTGATTAATAGTGGAGCACTTGTCAATCCCCCATTGGCCACTTGTTAGAACTGTTTAGAGGTATTTAAAATCATGAAGTCAGAGAACAAATCATATCATCCACATATTCCGGTTGAAAACGTTCCCCCCGGTGGTGGCGAAGAATAGTTGGCAGGCAACCTAAAAAAGCATTTACAACATCCATGTCAAAGTGGCTGCCGGCATCTTTCTTAAGGATGGAAATCACTTTTGCCAAAGGCATAATGTCACAATCCAAGATTTTTCCAAAGGCATACTTAGGGTAATCTCTGGGGGATGTCAGCGCATCAAAGACATCGGCCACTGCAATTATTTTAGCACCCATGGGGATTTGGCCACTTTTCAGCCCCAGGGGATATCCTTTACCGTTTACCTTTTCATGGTGGCTGGAAGCGATTTTGGATACATGTCGCAGGGTCCTTGGAAAATGAAAGTTGTCGAGAATGTCTTTTGTCTTTAGGGGATGCGTATTCATTTCAGCCCTTTCCTCTGGAGTAAAAGGACCGTTTTTCAGCAGAACATCATCCCGGATGCCTATTTTGCCAATATCGTGAAGAATTCCTGCATAGTATAAATTATCTAATTCTTTCTTGCCCAGCCCGATTT
This sequence comes from Desulfobacula sp., assembly GCA_018702715.1. Classification (GTDB taxonomy): domain Bacteria; phylum Desulfobacterota; class Desulfobacteria; order Desulfobacterales; family Desulfobacteraceae; genus Desulfobacula. The sequence goes on from JABIYQ010000029.1 coordinate 1,648, forward strand.
CTTTTGCAATTGCAATGCTATATTCGGTCACACGCAGTGAGTGACCTGCGGTTAAGGGGTGTTTGGCATCCACTGTTGCTGACAGTGTCTGGATGGAACTTTTAAAAGAAAGTTTGAGTTCATCGTGTAAAAGGGCGTTTTCCAATGCAATCCCCACCTGGGATGCAAGCCCTTTGCAAAACACCTCATCCTTTTCGTTAAACCGTGTGTTATCCTTTTTATTAATAACCTGAAGAACACCGACCCCTTCTCCGCCATGGTTTTTAATTGGAAGACACAAAACCGATCTTGTCCTGAAATTGTTTTTTTTGTCAAACTCTTTGTTGAAATAGGGAAGTTTCCAGGCATCAACAATATTGAGCATTTCTCCCGATTCAGCAACCCTACCGCTGATCCCCTTGCCCAATGGCAGGCGGATTTTATCAACTCCTTCTGCCACCCTGGTCCAGAGTTCTTTTTTGTTCCGGTCCAAAATATAGAGACTTGTTCTTTCTGCGGCCATAATCTCTGTGATTTTGCTGATGATGAGAGGAAACAAACTGTCAAATTCCAATTCCGATGCAAGATCGTACGCCACGGATATCATCGCCATCAACTGCGTGTTCAACTCGGTCTTCTGAATTAAAAGTTGCTTATTTTCTTGTTCCATTCCATGTTCGTTAATGATCCTTATCAGCTTATTTCTCAGTTCCTCAAGGGTAAACGGTTTTTTAAGGTAATCCTTGGCTCCCGACTGTATGATTCTCTCATATGAATAGTCCCGGCTGTATCCGGTAATGATCATAAAAGAGATATCCGGTTTGATTTTTTGAACTTCTGACATCAAATCAAGACCACTGAGCATGGGAATGTTGACATCAGCAATGATGATATCGAAATCTATTTCCTTTATCAGTTCAAGTGCTTCCAAGCCGTTTTCAGCGGTCTTAGAAATGTGGCGGCACGGCACAACGACCTGGCTGAGCATCTGTCTGACAGCAGGGTCGTTATCCACTAAGAGAATATTGATTGAATTCATTTAAGAGTTTGCCAAAGCTCCTATGTCTCATTTTTCGAGATTGATTGATAAATTTTTTTTGTCCAATAAGAACCTTTCTTATAATACGCATATTTTAAGAATTTTCCAAACATTTTTTTAATTTATAGTTATGTTTGTCAATAATTGAAACAGTCTATTAATTTTCTTGATATCAGAAATACCAGTTTTTATGCAGGTCAATTTTCTCTGAAAAATTTAAAAAACTATGAATATCAGGAAAAGTGGTTCTGTTGAATCTTTTGTTAAATTGTATCTATCCAGATGAAATTATCCTTATCAACATTTCTAATGCCGTAAAGGAATTTCAACAAATCAACTATAGGAAAATTATAATTTTTTCCGGGAGAAGCTGCCGAAATGTTCTTTATTGGAGTAATCGGATTTTGTCTAAACTTTAAGAAAATGATTTTGTTGGGTGCTTTTCAAGGGCCAAGAAGACTTTCAAACAGCGTTGAAATTTGACCCCATTCTCAAGCACGTGGTTAATTTTTTTCCATCAATTTATATATTTCTAAAACCAAACTGGTAAAGGTTTCAAAATCTTTGGGTTTAAGATATTGTCCCTGGCGATAAATCAACAACCATTGATCCATTGTCTCTATGTTCCATTCGGGATTTTTAACCATTAAGTCAAAGAATGGCACGGTTAGCAGCTCTTCTAAGCTTTTCGAGTCATTTTTGCAAAAGACTCTATATTCCTTTGAAAATTCAGGATGATTTGAGAGATCAATTTCCTGGTAGCTTAGTTGCCAGTTGGCAATCTTTTGAGTTAACAGACGCATAGCCGCAACAGTAAAGCGTTCTTTTTTTCTGGTCTCGATAACGATTGGTGGCCATTTGGATTTATGCATCTCAATTATTACAACTGTCTGGCCTACATTTTGATCCCTGGGTATACAGTATTCATAATCGAAGATCCAAGTTGAAGGATTGTTGCGTTTGAGAACATTTTTCATTTTGCCCTCTACTCGAAGGGTAAACAGACGAAGTGGTGCAAATTTGCCCTTTGGGTTTGCATCAATATCACCCTTAAAACAAAATCCATGGCTTCCTGCAATATGAGTCAAACCTTTTACCCTTCGTTTTTTTCGTAGAATATAATATGCCATAAATCCTAACACACTCGCAAAAATAAATAATATAATAAAGTTATCCATTTAAAGAACCTCTATGATACTGAAATGGGGCTGTCCCCAAATAATTTATCCAAACCTCTCGTTAACAAATTGGAACTTCTGTATATTCATATTTTTTAATATATATATCTTCAAAACTCAGTATGCATATATAACGTTTCAATGTTCAGGTGCATGTTACCGAACACCATTAAATATCAAGGACACACTTCTGGCGATCCGTTGGATGGTTTTGTTATATGGTTTTTTCTTTGTCCTCTTTTAGTTTGTCGAGTTTATCAAGCGTTTTTTTCTTGAGGGATTCACGCATCTTTGCTTCGGCAACTACCGCAAAAAAAATAAAAACAAAGATTATTATTAAAACGATCAATTTAAAATTAATATCCATCTGTTTTATCCAATCTTTTATTATTTATTTAATTTTTCCCCATATTAGCAAATAATTGCACAGGCCAGTGTATCCAGTAAATTTGAACAATATCCGAATAGATAAAAAATCCGATTCAAGAGTTCTGTAACAATATTTCAGAAACCAGTAAAGATATTTAATAAATCAATTTTGTATAGGTAAACATCAGGATGGCGTTATCCAGGTTTTCATCAACTGCCGGAATGCCCTGGAAATCTCTGAAGTCTGTATTCAGGAATGCCATTTGGGTGACATCTTGAAAAACTTTGTCAGATGACTTCTCAAGTCTTGCCAGCGCTTTTGTCTGAGTTTTATTCAAGTTGTATTTTACAGATACTTTTTGAACGTTTAAGGGAATGTCGGTTAATAAGATTAGATCATTATTCAGAAAAGATCACCATTCCAAGGGTTTTGGCAGATTTTTTAAAATTAATTCTACTTGTCCCATAAATTTATGGGACAGGTCCCTTTCCAGCATAAAAACAACAGACCCCCGTTCCTTGCTTCGCCTTATGGAATCTATCTTTGACAGCAATTTGTTCACCCTTTCAAGGGGTGTTTTGCATACCGTCAAATACCAGGGATCTTTGTTCATTTCCACATCTATAATTTCAATGGTCGCTTCAATGGATTCTATGGCGAATAAATCTTGTCTTAAAAGGATTTCTGTAGCGCTTATTCTTCCTGCCTGAAGATCGTCTACTGAGGCGATTTTTGCCTGGATAATCGTCACATTCATATGATCTTTAATTGCTCTGAGTCTTCGTTCTCCTGCAATGAGTTGAAACCTGCCTTTTTTTTGCAATTGAATTACAGGGCTTTGATGTAGTACAGAAAGGTTTTACATTTTTCAGTTCTATTAAAAAAGTCCACAAGATGCAGTTAAATATCAAGAATTCGGAGGATAAAGATTAATGAAAATTAAGGAATTCAAAACATTTGTAGTGGGGAATCCGCCACCTCATTTTGGAGGGCGTTACTGGATTTTCTTGAAGCTCACAACGGATAGTGGGATCACAGGTTATGGGGAAGCCTATTCCATACCATTTAATCCCAAGGTTGTAGAACATATGATAGGGGATGTGTGTGATCGGTATGTTATTGGTGCGGACCCATTTAAAATAGAGAAACTATGGCGGTTGGTCTATGGAAGAGGATTTACCCTGCGCCCTGACATATCTATTATGGGTATACTCAGCGCAATTGAAATGGCTTGCTGGGATATTATAGGCAAAGAACTGAATAAGCCGATTTATGATTTGCTGGGTGGTCAGGTTCATGAAAAATTAAGGGCGTATAGCTACCTGTATCCTGAGAAACAGGATAACCTATCTGTGTATAGTGATCCTGAAACAGCGGCTAAAAGAGCGGCTGAATATGTTGAAAAAGGATTTACGGCAGTGAAATTTGATCCGGTCGGGCCCTATTCAGTATTTGACCCAAGGCAGCTTTCTTTGGAGGCTCTCGACCATACGGAGAAGTTTGTGAAGATCGTTCGAGAGGCGGTTGGCAATAAATGTGACCTGCTTATTGGAACACATGGTCAGATGACCACTTCCGGTGCCATACGCCTGGCTCGGAGGCTGGAAAAATTCGACCCATTGTGGTTTGAAGAGCCTGTGCCACCGGAAAACCAGGAAGAAATGTCAAGGGTCGCCCGTCAGACAAGTATTCCAATAGCCACAGGAGAGAGGCTTGCAACAAAGTATGAATTTGCCAGACTACTTGCAACACAGGCAGCATCCATTCTACAATTTGCCCTTGGGAGAGTGGGTGGTATTCTTGAAGCAAAAAAGATTGCAGGCATGGCTGAAGCCCACTATGCCCAGATTGCACCCCATCTTTATTGCGGCCCTATTGAGTGTGCTGCAAATATTCAGATCGATACCTGCAGCCCAAATTTTCTTATTCAGGAAACTATAAAAACCTGTGGCGGCTTTCACACAGAGATTTTAAAAGAGCCGATTTGCTGGGAAGATGGATATATTATACCTTCAAACAAGCCTGGACTGGGTGTTGAGTTGAATGAAGAGGTTGCCATCAGCAATCCCTATACGGGTAATGAGCTTCATCTTGAGATGCATGACAGGCCGGTTATTTGAATCGGGGAATTTTAAACACTTTTTGCTGACCCTAGTTATTTTTCATATTTTTTTTTATAAACAGCATAATAGGTGACGGGGATCACCAAAAGTGTAAATAGCGTGGATGCAAAAAGACCAAATATCAAAGCCCATGCCAGCCCTGAGAATACGGGATCAAAGGTGATGGGAAAGGCACCGATGCCGGTTGTTAACGCTGTTAATAAAATGGGCCGCATTCTGACAACTCCACTGATTAAAATGGCATCCTTGAAACCAAGCCCTTTGTTTATGGAACCCTGAATAAACTCGATCAGTACCAGGGAATTTCGGATTACAATACCGCCAAGGGCTATCATGCCGATCATGCTTGTGGCCGTAAAAAAGATAGGATCACCAAAACCGCTTACACTTTTGGTGAAAATATTTAAAATAAAAAACCCCGGCATAATACCTAGAATGGTTAAGGGAATAGCCATCATGATTAACATGGGCATAAAATAAGATCCTGTATTGATCACCAGAATAAAATAGATACCAAAAAGGGCTGCTGCAAAGGCAAGACCCATATCTCTGAAGACCCTAAGGGTAATTTTCCATTCACCCTCTCCGGCCCAGTTTACACGAATACCATTTTGGACGGGTTTGTGTTTAAGCTTTTTCATCATATCCAGGACAGCTTCTCCTGGTGCTCTGCCCGTCATTTCTCCAACCACATAGACAACGGGTTCAAGGTTTTTATGATAAATGGGTTTTTGGTTTTTTGTTTCCTTAACTTGGACAAGCTCGGCCAAAGGAATCATTTTGCCTAAATAAGATCTTATGGGAATGTGGGAAATAGAAGCCATGTCAGATCGTTTGTCCCGGGGCAAAATAAC
>JABIYQ010000028.1 GCA_018702715.1 Desulfobacula sp.
ATATTTAAAGAAAAATGAAGTAATGAGAAAGGCGTGGGAAGAAGCAGGGTATAAAATAGGAAATGATTAATGGTCCCCCGCCTTGGGCGAAGATGGAAGTCACGAAATTGATTATTACAATTGGATGGGTTGGAGTGAGGCAAGGGAACACTCTGAGGGAATCGAATTTGAAAAGATAATTTTTTATAAGACCTGTTCATGTTGTTAATAGATAGAAAGTCATATGCGTTTTAATCAATGTACCGGAATTCAGCCAGCCTCCTTTGAGGGTTCTGGTTAAATCGATATTTTGAATAGCCCATGGTAATGCTGGAATATATTTCTCGATCTTCGGGAAGGTCAAGAAGCTTTCTTATCTCGGGTACCATATTGCAAGCAGGTGGAATCAGATCATTAAAACATGTCCCAATGCCCACTACCTGGGCCATCATAATGGCGTGAAAGGCTGAAACAAGACAATTTTCTGAACCCATTGGTTCAAATATCGGGCTGTGAAACAGCATCAATGCAGGGCAGTCTCTCAAAATTTCATTACTTTTCCCCTGTTTATACCAATGGATGTACCAGTGCATCCCAGGCATAACAAAATCAAGTAATGACCTGTATTTTTTTTTGCCGATCTGACGTTTAATAAAAAAACGGGCAATCGGGTTTTTAAGATTTTTTTCCAGGTCTTCATAGATCTTATAAATATGTTCAGAAAAAGCTGAGAGAATTTGTGGTTTATCAATGACAATAATTCCTGTACTTTTGCTTGCTGTGCCGGTTGGAGCCATATGCGCCGCTTTTACTATTTGATGAATTTTGTCACGGGGGATGGGTTTATCTTTATACCGTCGAATGGAACGGCGCTGTGAAAGAAGCGAAAGAAGTTGATCACTGTGGATACCCGATTCCTTAATAGGAATGAATTCTTCTGATTTCAAACCAACCACCTTTATGCAACTGCCTGGACAGACGGCAACACAATGGCCGCATTTCAGACATAGATGGCTGCGTTCCGGAGAAACTATGACTTTTTTTTCATCATTCCGGGTGATGATTTCCAGGATATGTCGAGGACAAATATCACCGCAGATACCACAACCCGTACACAGATTTTGATCAATGTTGACTATCATTGTTAATCCTCAGGGTTAATCCTCCTTTTCCACTCCTTTATTTGTATAAAAGCGGTTTTAACTCTTCCCATGTTTTCCCGGCAGTTAAGAAATGGTTGTGTTCTACTTCTTCTACAAACACCCAGACATGGGCAGGATCATAACCAAGATTGCTTGCAACGATTTCATTTATTTGCTTCATCGTTTTTTCTATAGCATCTTTTGAACTTCCCTTCATCGTTTTTATTGTTATCAATGGCATTTGGGTCTCCTTTAATAATACGGTTAATATTCATTGTTTGAATGGTGATAAAAATTCAAACTTCCTGTTCAGAATACCCCTTGACAATATTTTTTTCCATTGGCATTATTGACAATATTATGGTGAAAAATGACATTTTGTTTGCAAAGAGAAAAAAACATGAAAAAAATCGCTTTTGTGGCCTCTGACTATTCATCCATTTCCGGTATTACAGGAGGCCTGGAAATATTTAAAATTGCCAATATTTTAAGTCGTATTCAAAGCCCTGGTAAACCAAAGCGGTTTGAATGCTCTGTGATCTCCTTAGATAAGGGATCTTTTACAATAAGCCCGGGACTGATATGTGAGTTTTCAAAAGGCTTATCAATGGAAGAACGATATGATGCCATTATCCTCATTGGGTTTATATATAAAGATATTAGTCAACTGATTAAAAGAATAGATTCATCAAAGAAAATCGTCTCCTGGATTCTAAAGCAGTATTCGGCAGGGGCACTTATCGGTGCCAGTTGCAGTGCAACTCTTTTGCTTGCCGAAACAGGACTTTTGGACGGAAAATCTGCCACTACCAGCTGGTGGCTTAACTCTTTTTTTAAAAAACGATATCCAAAAATTAAACTTGAAATTGATGCATTAATGGTTGAAAACAAACGACTTATCTGTTCAGGAGCAGTTACTTCCTATTTAAATCTTGTTCTTTGCATCATTGAAAAATTTACCGATAAATCATTGGCCTTATCCTGTTCAAAAATGATGCTGATTGATATTAATAAACCTTCACAAGCTCCTTATATCATGCAACAAAGATTGCTGGACCTTTCTGATGATATGGTGACAAAAGCCCAGCATTGGATTTATGCGAATTTTCAAAATAAAATTGATTTTCAAGTATTGTCTAATCATCTGGGCGTCAGTTACCGGACTTTTATTCGCAGATTCAAATTTGCAACCAGTGAAACCCCGTCTAAATATCTTCAAAAATTAAGAATAGAGGCATCTAAAGATCTTTTGGAAACCACGAATTTAAATCTGGAAGCCATTATGGAAAGTGTGGGGTATTCAGACACCAGTTCATTTAGTATCTTATTTAAACGCCTGACGCACTTAACCCCTAAAGAGTATCGCACTCGGTTTTCAAGGGATCAAATAAACCAGGTGAATTGATAAACCATCAAAATCACCGACTCAACCAAGTGCATTTTTTATTGAGATTTTTTAGCTCATAAATTATCTTCAAAACAGCGGGTGGCTCATATGATATTTTTCATCAGATTATGTGTACACCCTAACATTGCATAAAAATTTTATCAAAAAGATGAAAGCATCTGAATTCAAAATAAATAGGGTACACGCTTTCAATTTTTGAAAATATACCCGTCATTTTGTAATGCCCTTTTAGTCTCCGGAAGCTTTTCTGACTTTACCAGGATATAATCAGTATCAAATGTTGATATCGCAAAAATGCTGATTTCTGCTTTTGCTAAAACAGCCGAAATATCAGCCATAATTCCGGTTAAAGAGAAATCCAAAGGCCCAAGGA
>JABIYQ010000074.1 GCA_018702715.1 Desulfobacula sp.
ATAGCTGCTTTTGGGGTATTTATTCTGAAGCCTTGCAAGCAGATCTGCTGCTTGTCTTTGATGACTCCCTCTACCGGACCGTTTGGATAAGGTAATATAAAGCTGGGCCGCTTTATACATACCTGCAGGCGCCCATGAACTATTATTATGCAGCCGATATATGATCTCATAACGGCTGATACAATTGAGCCATTCAATTTCTTTTTTTTGTTTGGAAACAGAGTGCCGAAGTTTTTTGTAGCAGGCGTCGGCTTCCATGTATTTCTCTTTTGCCGTGGCGGCAAAAGCGGTTGTCGTGAAAATAAAGATGGCGGCAAAGATAAAATGGATGAGAAAAATTTTCATCTTCCTTGCACTATAACAAAATTGAACATTATTTAAAGGTCTCATCCTAATTGAATGCTTTTTTGTTTTAAATCGTTTAATATATTCATTGCTTCAAGTGGAGTCATACTTGAAATATCAATCTTTTCCAATGTTTTTTTAATGGATTGTTCGTTGCGGCTAAATAATTCCAATTGATTGTCATCAATTTTCTTTTGTTTTTTAGTCTTTTTTTTCAGATTTTTGGGCAAGGGTTTTGGGATATCAGAGTTGTTTTTTTGTTCAACACAAGACAATATATGCTTTGCATTGTTAATAACAATATCAGGTACACCGGCAAGCCTTGCCACCTGTATGCCATAGCTTTTATTGGTTCCGCCTTTAACAAGCCGCCTTAAAAACACAATATTATCGTTAAATTCTTTAACAGCGATATTAAAATTTTTAACCCTGGGTTTTGTATCTTCTAATTTTATTAATTCATGGTAATGGGTGGCAAAAAGGGTTTTTACGCCTTTGTTATCGAGATCATGAAGGTATTCGGCAACGGCCCAGGCGATACTCATTCCATCATAAGTGCTGGTTCCTCTTCCGATTTCATCTAAAATAACAAGGCTTTTTTGTGTGGCATTATTAACAATATTGGCCGTCTCTTCCATTTCCACCATAAAAGTGCTCTGGCCCGACGAGAGATTATCAAGCGCTCCGACCCTTGTAAATATTCGGTCCACAATGCAGATAGAAGCTTTTTGAGCAGGCACGAATGATCCCATCTGGGCCATTAAAACGGTCAGGGCAACCTGCCTTAATACCGTTGATTTTCCAGCCATGTTAGGTCCGGTGATTAAAAGGAACTGATTTTCAATATTATCCAATTTAATGGAATTGGGAACATATCGTTCCCCTTTGATAAGCTTTTCCACAACTGGGTGGCGCCCGTCTTCAATGGAGATGGTTTCCTGGTTATTTATAACAGGTTTTGTATAGCTATTTTCCGATGCAGCCCTTGCAAGTCCCTGGAGCGCATCGATATTGGCAATAAAATCAGCTGTTTTAAGAATAAGGGAGGCTTTTGAAATAACCATGTCCCTGATGTTGCAAAAAATCTTATATTCAAGGGCATTGCGTTTGTCCTGGGCATTTAAAATAGTGGACTCAACCTGTTTCATTTCATCGGTTATGAATCTTTCGGCGTTCACAAGGGTCTGCTTTCTGATATAATGATCCGGAACTTGTGTCGCCTGAGCTTTTGACACCTCAATAAAATAACCAAATACTTTATTATATTTAATTTTAAGAGAAGACAGTTTTGTTTCTTTTTTTTGTGTTGCCTCAGTTTTTGCAATCCAGGATTTTCCATCCCGTGAAATTAAAAGCAATTCATCTAATTTTGGACTATACCCATCATTGATTAAACCGCCTTCATTGAGCACATGGGGGGCATCTTCACGAATGGCTTCTTGGATCAAATTTGATAGAGCCCCAAGTTCTTTTAAAATATCTTCCTGATTTTCAATATTTTCCCCCGTGAGTATTGGACTTTTAAACAAGGAAAGTTCATTGAAAAGATGGGGCAGTTTTTTTAAAGAGTTTTTAAGGGCAATCAGGTCCCTTGCATTCCCCTGGCCCATGGAAATCTTGCTACCCAGACGTTCAAGATCATACACTGATCTTAAGTGGTTGATGATTAATTGATGGATATGTGAGGCTTTGGTGATTTCTTCAACGCAATCCAGGCGATCAAGGATTTTATCTTTATCGATCAGAGGGTATCTGATCCAGTTTTTGATAAGTCTTGACCCCATGGCCGTAATGGTCCGGTCAAGTACATGGATAAGTGTTCCTTTCTTATCCAGGGTCTGGATATTGGTAAGGATCTCAAGGTTTTTACATGATCTGTCATCGATGATCAGAAAATTTTTCAAATCATAGGGTATAATCTGGAAAATATGCAAGGTGTCCTGCATCTGGGTATTCTGGACATAGGAGAGGATGGCGCCTGCAGCAGAAATGGATGCAGCCATATGCTCGACTCCGAATCCTTCAAGACTTCTGGTTTTAAATTTGTTTAAAAGCCTTTCCTTTGCATCTTCAACATAAAAATCACTTTTGTCAAGATAAGTGAGTTGTCTTCCTCTAAAAGCCTTCCTGATTTGGGTATAGGCAGGATCTTTTTCAAAATTGGAAGGCAGAAGAATTTCTCTGGCGTCAACCTTTAGAGCCTCGTCAATCAGTTCCAACGGTATTTTTGACTGTCTGGATTCAACCTGCGTGGTTTTAAAGGTACCTGTTGAGATATCAAGATAGGCAATAGCGGCAACATCCCTTGTCTTTGACAGGGCCAAAAGAAAATTATTGGATCCCTTATCCAGTAATTCTTCATTTAAAATCATGCCCGGGGTGATCACCCGGACAACTTGTCTTTTTACCAGACCCTTTGTTGCCGCAGCATCTTCCATCTGTTCACACACGGCAACCTTGCATCCATTTCCAATCAATTTGGCAATATAATTATCAGCCGCCCGAAAGGGTACGCCGCACATGGGAATGGGGGTATCATCGTTTTTATTCCTGGAAGTCAGGGCAATTTCAAGGATTGCAGCCGCTTTTATTGCATCTTCAAGGAACATTTCATAAAAATCTCCCATCCGATAAAACAAAATTGCGTCTTTGTATGATTCTTTGATGGACAGGTATTGTTCCATCATGGGCGTATTTTTTTTTGGGCTCATGCTCTAGCTTTTTTAAGCAGAATCAATCGGCAGTATTGGATTTGTCACCTTCTTTATTTTCTGTTTCAAGCGGCGCAGGTATTGGCTGATCCTGCTCGGGCTGTTCTGGTTCAAGTGGCTCAGGTTCAAGTTGATCCAATTCAATGGGTTCAGGATCATGGCTTTCTGAATCCAGTTTTTGTTCTTCAAAAGGCTCCGGTATAGGTTGAACTGGTTCACTTTGTTCCGGTTCAGTCTGGTCCTGTTTAATTTGTTCGGGTTCAACTCGATCCAGTTCAATCGGTTGAACAATCGTTTCTTTGTCTATCTCTTTTTTTATATAAGGGTCATGCCGGAATACGTCCAACTCTGATTTTAATTCAGTTAGCTTTCCTTTAAGGGAAGAAATGGCAGCATTTTTTTGCTTGATTTCTTTTTTTAAGCCAAACTTTATAATAAAGCCCCTGACACCGGCTATAATAAACCCCAGAAAAAAACAGATTCCAAAATAAGCCAGATTTTGAAGTTCGGGTATGGTCCAGTTCCAGGAGTTAATTTTAAGATCAATTTTAAGTATTGTCTTTGTCATGAAATAATCTAAATTCTGATAAACAAAGATTCCCAAAACCGCCAGAATAATCATCCATAAAAGATATTTAATTGTTTTCATTTATCTGCTCCATATTTTTTATTTTTGTATGTCTTCAAATTCTGATAATCATAGATCAAATTTTTTATTTTTTCAATTCTTCTTTTGATAATAAAAATAAGTGGGGTCATAAGCGGGGTCAGGCTTTCCTTATTGTCGTTATTGAGATCAGAAAATAGGGAACCCACGTCTGCGTTCTATCGAAAAACCGGATGAATCAGATTGATTTTTTCATGATTTGGAAAAAGGCTCCAGTTTAAATCTTTCGGCATAATATTTTTCGGGATTTCAAAACATGAAAGATGAAGATGGGGAGGCAATAGCGGGTTTTTATGAGTATCACACACCGTTGCTATGACATCGCCTTTTTGGATGGTATGACCCATTTTTAAATGATTTTCAGGGAGGATATGCGCATATACAAAGACGACCCTTTTGTCTGAAGATGGATCGTTTTGATGTTCAATCACAAGGGTTTTTCCCAGAAAATCATCACAGATATTTAAAACAATTCCTTTTCCCATGGCAGGCACTTTAATGGAATCATCAAAGTTTTTAAGGCAGCCGGGCTGTACCCTGTAATATGTGATGTCGATTCCTTCGTGGACAGCATGCCGAAATTTAAAATCACCCCACCATTTATCCTGACTTAAAAAAAGCATACCGCAGTGAAACAGCCATTGGATGTTTTGATTATTTCCCAGGTCCTTTGTCAGGTTGTTGATCTGGGAAATTACCGACAGATAGTCAGAAAACCTGTTCATTACATAGCTTTTAAGAGGATTTTATTTCTCATAAGATTAATGTCTTCAAGAGTGGCCTTAACTTCGAGGCGTTCTCCTAAAATTCCTTTTATAAGAAAAAAGTCTTTATCAAAGGGTGTTACGGAGGCTGCATTTTCCATGATCAGTTTTTCTTCCTGATCTTTTATTAAGTATACATTGGATTCGCACATTTTTCTTTCCCTTTATTTTTTATGGGGTCAGGCTTGCATAGTTGCGTTTAG
>JABIYQ010000557.1 GCA_018702715.1 Desulfobacula sp.
AAAGCCCCTAAAAGAATCCATTTCCCCATAAATTTACTCTCCCGAAAATAATATTTATTTCCCCCCAAATACTATTCAATAAATACGTTACCCCAAAAAACGTTCCAACACAAATGAATTATTCAATAACAAAGCCACTTGGCTCGTGAGTATTTATATCAGTTACCAGGAGCAAAAAATTTAAGACACCAACGACTTCCAAAAGATATATTCTGGGCTTTGATCCTGAATTGCAGTGGTCATATTAACGTGTAAGGCTCCCTTATTTAAAATTTTCTCACAATACCACATCTGGTATAAACATGGCTTTTCAGGTTTCAATGTGAAATTAAAATATATGGAAAACTGCATGGGTAAAAGAAATCAAAAGTCTATTAAAGTTAAGTTGGAGACCAACTTGATTTTCAGTTTTCCGGATTGTACCTACCGGAAAACTATCAGCGAGCAATATTTCTCCAAAATTTGTCTGTTCAGCGACTGAAATAATTGATAAATTTGTGGATGTAGTGCACTGGTGTCGGGAATTACAAAGGTTTGTTTTTCAATTTTGATTTCATCTAAAAAATAAACAAAGGCCTCTAATGATCCTTTTTGATGCTCGCCCAGTACATTTACGTTTAGCATATGTTCTTTTAATGGTTTAGTGGCGTGATTCAATAGGTTTTTGAAAAGCCAATTCGAATCGTTGCTACAATGTAAAGCGCCAAATAAAATGATGTGATGGCTTCCTTTTTTGTATTTTTGCCAGAAGTTATGAGCAATGGATTGATCTCGTGAATTAAAATGATTACTCTGACCTTTTTGTTGATCATCGGTCTGATCAATACCCCATATCCTGATATCAGGGTTTTTATTTTTAACAGTACGAAGTATACCCATTATATCAGCATCCAACAGTGGGAAATAATCCCTGCCAGTGTTCATGCGGTTTATTAAACTTTTCAATTTGTCAGATGTGGCTTCCAAGAGAAGGATATCGGTGTTAACGGCTGAAAAGAATCTTTCTGCGAGAAACCTGCGTGTGGATTCTTCATGAAGCTCTCCGATGCAGATTATTTGGTAATCAAATAGGTGAAAATCTGCTGTCCATTGTTCCATGGAAATCAGATTATTTCTCAAATTTCTTTTAATAGCATCTTTTTGGGATTTTGATAATTGGGAAAATCGTTTTAGAGCTTTGGTTGCCTCTTCATGACATAGGGGGTGCTGGATACGCTCTGAATTTATTTGTTTGGTGGGACGTCTTGGAAATTTTTCCTCGACCCAGTCATAAACAGATAAAAAAAGAAGAATTATAATATAACCACCTAATGTAGCTAATATGACCCGGTTTAAAGATGAATCCATACTGAATCCTCGTAATAAAAGAGGCTATCACCATTTAAAGTTTTATCATTTCTACATTGATCATAGTAAAATGAGGATACATTAAATCGTATTATAAAGCAAAAGACCATATCTCCAAAGCTGTTATGGGTGAAACAAAGATGGTATTTATGTCAGGAGTCAAATTTGGCAATTTACCGAGTGCCTCTTTCACCAGCCCAGGTTTTTCAAATGTATCAACTCTTTGAGTTAAGCGAAGTACGCGATTTCCTGATGAACCTAAATAAATCTTGATTAATTAAAACAACTCTGAAACTAATGATATCGGTACTCAAAAGTGTATACCAGATGAAGTCTGGATCAAAAGAGGCTGAATTGGAAAAAATCAAAATAATTATTGTTGATGACCATTCAATTGTCCGGCATGGAATTTGTCAGGCACTCGATTCTGAAGTCGACTTTAAGATAGTTGCTGACATCGGGTGTGGCAGAGAAGCCAAAGGCCTTGCATTATTGCATTGCCCCGATTTTGTAATCATGGATATTTCCATGCCTGATTTCAACTGCTTGGAAGCCACGAAACAAATACTTGAAAACAATTCGAATATTAAAGGATTACACTTTCCATGCACGCTGAAAAACTGCCAAAGGCAGGAGGATTGAATGAATATTTCCATAAAATCCATTTTCATAGGCTTATTATGCTTATTAACACTACTCCTGGTGGATACCCATGCAAAGGTGAATGGAAGCGGCCCCATAACCAATAATGGTAAAAAATGGCGCATTGGATATCTTGAAGGCGGCCCCTATGCAAATTACCAGATGATTTTAAAAAACTTAGTGAAAAGCATGATGGATTCAGGCTGGATACAACAGGCATTAATTCCAGAATGCAGGGATGAAAGCGAAACCAAAACTTTATGGAACTTTCTTTCCACAAAAATTCAAAGCGACTACCTTGAATTCCCTTCTGATGCTTACTGGGATTCCAGCTGGGATGATGGAAAACGCAAAATATCAAGAAATAACATATTAAAACGATTGAATAACAAAAAAAATATCGATCTTATGCTTGCTTTTGGTACATGGGCAGGATTAGATCTTGCAAACAACCTGCACAAAACTGACACAATGGTGATATCAGCTTCAAACGCAATTCTTTCCGGCATAATTAAAAGTGTTGGGGATTCAGGATATGATCACGTGCACGCCTGGATAGATCCTGACAAAACTAAGCGTCAACTTCGTTTATTACATAAAATTATTGGGTTTAAAAGATTGGGTTTAGCCTACGAGAATAATAAAATTGGAAAATCATATGCAGGAGTAGAAGATATTCTTAAGTTATCCCGGGAACTTGATTTTCAAGTAATCGAATGCTATCTCCCCACGGAAACCGGAAGTGCCAATGAGTCCGCAGAATTAATCAAATGTCATGAACAACTTGCCCCGAAAATTGATTCAATGTATATCACTGATTATGCTGGCCTGACCAAAAAGGCTATCAAAAAAATTTTATCTCCAATATTTAAATACAAGGTGCCGATGTTTTCCCAAACAAGGTATGATCTGGTAAAGAATGGTATTTTGATGGGGACGGGCAGGTTTGATTTTAAGGCTGACGCTGAATTCTATTTAAACATTTTTGCAAAAATATTAAATGGTGCAAAACCAAGAGATCTTCCCCAGAAATTTGAAAGCCCACTTTATTTAGTGGTCAACCTGGAAAGTGCAAAAAAAATTGGATACAGGATACCACTTGATATCCTGGCCGGAGCCTTTGAGATATATGAAATAATTGAAAACCCAGGTAATGAGGAATAAATTAAAGTTTCTTTAATAGTGTTATCAATAACATGGAATCTTAAATGTTTAAAACCATAAGATCAAAAATACTCATCATTGTTATAGGACTTATGGTGGTCACTTCCATTACCTTTATATTTATTACGACAAAAAATTATCAAACAGAAACAACCAGGCAAAATTATAAATTGGCCAGAGAGACCCTTAAGTCAGCTATGATGATCATTGATCATGAGTACAATGATCTCTTATCTTATGAGATTAATGCAGTACAAAATCGCCGCACCCTTATGGAGAGCATGGGTAAAGGTATTCTGTCATTGGTTGACTCGTTCCATGCCCAGCAAAAAGCAGGAATTTTAACAGAAAGAAATGCCAGGGAATTGTGCTTGAAGAGATTAAATGAATTCCGGTATGAAAAAAATAAATATTTTTTTGTCTATGATTTTAATTTGACTGGATTATCACATCCAAACAAAAAAATGGTGGGCAAAAAATGGACTGGCTTTGAAGACTTAACAAAAAGAGATGCATTAGCACTTATCAAGAAAATCATTAAAGTAAACCAAAAGGCCTTTATTGTCTTTAAGTGGCCACGACTAAAAGATATGAAAAAGGTAAAACAACTAGGATATTTTTTGTATTTTCCCAAATGGGAATGGATCATCGGGACATCCTGGGAGTTGGGTGAGATTGAAAAAATTTCCCTGGCAAAAGAAAAACATACTCTTGCCAAGTTGAATAAAACAATTGGCAGTGCGAGTCTAAACGAAATGGGAGGAGTTCTTATTTTTGATGGCAATGGAAAAACAATTATCAATTCTTCTAATTTCAAAAATTTTGATCTAAACATTTCAAGAATGATTCTTGACAAATCAATTCAGGATCATTTAAAAAAAGCTGGCCATTATCCAGGCAAACCCTTTGAATTTTCGTATAAGAGTCTACAAATAAGTGCCTTTAGTGATGATTTCAAACCGTTGGACTGGCATATTACAACTTTTATCAATAAAGATGAATCACTAAAAGCAGGATATGTAATTGCCAGAAGACAGTTTGCGTTTTTTATACTGGTTTTACTGGCTGGAATTATTTTTGCTGTTTTTATCAGTAAAAAAATCACCCACCCTCTTGCATTGCTGACTCAATACGCAAGAAATTTGCCGGACAGTGATTTTAAATTAAAAGGCTACCCATTGCCGGTATCTATCGTTTCAAGCAGCCACAATGATGAAATCAAACAACTGGCTGATTCTTTTGCATATCTTGATCAAAAAGTGAAAGACAGAACCAAAGAGCTGAAACGCTTAAATGAGCACATTCTTTATTCAGAAGACATTGAGCGCAGAGCAGTTGCTTCAGATCTTCATGATAGTGCAGCCCAAACCCTTGCAATAAGCATATCAAAAATCAAAACCATACAGGAACCAGGTAAGTCAATCAGTTTGGAAAGTATTGCTGAAATTCAAGGGTATCTTGAACAGACTGTCGGGGATATTCGTTCAATGATTTATCGGCTCAGCCCACCGATTTTAGATGATTTTGGTATAGATATAGCTCTGGGCTTTCTAATTGAAGAAAGCAATAAAATGCACGATACTGATATTAAATATATCAACCTCCTTGATACCCCGGCTCATTTAAAAAAATCCAATAAAATTGCCATGTACAGAACCGTCAGTGAGATTATCATGAATATTATAAAGCATTCAGGTTCAAAAAATGCAAAAATAGAACTGTCAAACAATAAAAAATTTATTTTATTAAAAGCCGAAGATACGGGGACTGGATTTGATGTAAATCTGTTTGATGAAAAAAAGTTTTCCGGATTTGGACTATTGACTATCTCGGAGAAGATAAAAAACCTGGGTGGCAGTTTTAAAATAGTCTCAAAACCGGGTAAAGGTACAAAAGTTTTTTTATCCGTACCTTTAGGGCCTACTAAAAAATAACTTTACATTTTTGCGCGTGACCTTCAGGTTATAAGTCGATTCATCCAGGGAATATAATGTTTTGTCTCAATCGGTTTAAGTGAATATTTTACAGCCTACTATGATATAAATATGGCAGTGGTTCTTGGAGGATTATTATGTATTTGTGGAAATTTGGTATTTATGATATTTTTTAATTTCAGAAGTTCAAATTGAACATTATAAAAAAAGGAGCTGTGCTAAAATTAAAAAAATAATATATATATCAATATGTTTGATATTGTTTTTCAGTGCAGGATCTATATTCGCCGGCGAAAAAAAATATAAAATTTTAGCAATTCAACACCAGGATTTTGCTCCATATGCAATGTCGTTGAAAGGATTTAAAAACGGTATCATAGAAGCAGGTTACAAGGATAAAATTGATATAGAAGAATATAGTGCCAAAAAAGATCTAAAAGCTTTGGATATGTATATTCAAAAACTTAAAAATAGGAATGATATAGATCTTATTTTTGCTATTGGTACCCGGGGAACACAAGAATTAATTTGGAACATAAAAAATATTCCTATTGTATTTACAGATCTTGGAACACCGGAATTTTCAGGAATTGTCACAGACTGGAAAACTTCCAATGCAAATTATACAGGTGTGGAAACAAAGAATCATATTAAAATTGGGATAAATCTGCTTCATGAATTAATTAAGTTTGAAAGTATAGGAATGATATATCTGAAAGGATCTCCCAGCCATGATGGTGCGATTAAAGATGTAACAGCGACTGCTAAAACATCAGGGTTTGATTTCATTTACAAGGGGTTTTCCCTGCGGAACAATCAAGGTACAAGATACCCTGTAGAAATAATTAGAAAAAACATTAAAGAAGCACTGGATTATGTGGTCCCAAAAGTTGATCTCTTTTATGTTCAGGTATCAAAAACATTTAATATAAACTTTGATTTATTTTTTGAAAGTTTTAAAACTAACAGTACCCCAAGTGCAGGCGATCCTGTCTATATAAAAAAAGGGCTTGTTATGGGCATTGGAAGGAATAAGGAACTGTTTGGAAAACAATGTGCAGAATATGCTATCAAAATTTTGAATGGGACTGATCCTGCCTCTTTGCCCATGGATGTAGGACAATCGTTTGCTATATCGTTAAATACCGAAGCTGCGAACATTGTAGGTTATAATCCTTCAATTGATATTTTAAGTGCAGCTGATGATATTTATAAAGAAATGGATGTTAAAAAATAATCGGCGCTCCATGCCAGGGGTATTATTGAATAAGTTTCAGTATCTGCTTTCCCATTTTCTATCTCCTTTGTGGTTTTTTATTTATTACACATACGAGTGGAAAAGTGTCTATTTTTTCAAAGAAAGATATAAAACAGTACCATCTCAATACAGGGCCTTTAAAAAACCTGTGGCTGTCTGGTTTCCAGTCAGCCACAGGTTTACTGAAGTACAGGGAGTTAAAACCTGATAATATGTTTATTTATCCGGCATGGATGTCATGGTGCCATCCCAGGTATCCACTTTGCCAACTTTCTCTTCTGTCTCAGGGAACCATGTCTGGGTGACACACTTGGATTCTGTAAAGAATGTAAAACCATCTTTACCCATGCAATGCAGATCTCCGAAAAAAGAGTCCTTGTGGCCGGTAAAACCAAAGATTCCTAAAGGAACGGGGATACCAACATTGATACCAACCATGCCGCCGTCTGTCCGGTATGCAAATTCACGGGCATAGTGTCCGTTCTGTGTATAAATAACAGAACCATTGGCAAACCGACTGTGGTTCATAATTGCCAGACCCTCTTCAAAGGAATCTACTCTCTTTATGCAAAGCACTGGACCAAAAACCTCTTTATCACCAATGGTCATATCTGCTGTGACATTGTCAAAGATAGTAGGTGCCAGAAAAAATCCGTTTTCATATCCTTCTACTACTGGATTCCTGCCGTCAACAATAAGATCTGCTCCTTCTTCAATGCCTTTTTCAATCCAGCCTGTTATAAAGTCAAGGTGACCCTGATTCATGATGGGTCCCATACCTGTTTTAGGATCATAGGCAGGTCCAAGGTTCAGTTCAGCAACAAATTTTTTCAGGTATTCAACCAGCTCATCTGCAATCTCATTTTCAACAACAATCACAGGGCAGGCCATGCACCTTGCACCGGCACATCCGCAATAAGCATTAATGATGCCTCTGGCAGTTCTTTCTATTTTTGCATCTTTTAGAACCAGAGCATGATTTTTTGCCTCGGTCAGGGCTTGAACTCTTTTACCGTGGGCGGCAGCTGTTTTATAGATATGTTTGCCAACACTTGTGGATCCTACAAAACTTACGCCTTTGATATCCGGATGTTTCAGGAAAATTTCCGCTTCATTTCTTCCGGCGGTTACAACACTGAGAACACCTTTGGGAAGTCCTGCCTCCCTCCATAGTTCTGCCATGCGCAATGCGGTCTGGGGAACAAAACTGGCTGCTTTGAGAATCATGCAGTTTCCTGTAGCAACACATATGGGGGTCATCCAGCCATGGGGTATCATGGCCGGGAAATTCCAGGGAGCAATTCCGGCAAAAACACCGATTGGCTCGTGGTAGAGAACCGTATCATATCCTGTGCTGGCATTCATGAGAGATTCACCCTTCATCAGGTGAGGGGCACCACAGGCAAATTCAACAACTTCATTTACCTTTAATACATCACCCATTGATTCAGTCCAGTTTTTGCCTTCTTCCTGGCACAGAAGATAGGTCAGTTCTTCCAGATGTTTTTCAACAAGGGCCTTAAATTTGTATAAAACCTGAACTCTTTTTGCAACAGGGGTTGCAGACCATGCAGGATAGGCCATTTTTGCGCTTTCTATAGCGCTGTCAACCTCATCCTGTGTACATTGAGGGGCATGGGCTATGATGTCTCCTGTGGATGGATTGTAACAATCCATGTAATTAGTTGTGTTAGATGTCTTGAATTCTCCGTCGACAAAATATTTTAATTGTTTTACTTGTTTGTCTGCTGATTCATCTTCAATATTGAAATACCTGTTCTCTTCCATTTGTTCTCCTTTGTTTTTTTCTTTACTGGTTCTATTAATTATAAATTATTTACAGAAGGGGAAGATATTTCCCCCTGATGATCCCTATTCATTTTTGTAAAAGCTATTTTTTTAATCAGGTTTGCGGCTATCTCATAGGTCTTGTCCTGGCCCAAAGGATTTGCTTTTCCAGCTCTTCGCGTATCTATTTCACAGATATCCATGCCGGCCAATTGTGTTGAATCGGAAAAAATCTGTGCCACAATATCTGCCAGTTTATAGATTTGTGGTTCATTTAACCCTTTCCAGTTGCGAAACCTGACTCCTTCCAATGCATTATTCGCCCCGATATCCATATCAATGGAAACATAGACATAGGGGGTTGAAATTTTTTCAAGAAAGCCTTTGATTTTTTTGGTATTTAATTTGCATTCTTTTTTAGTGATGATTTTTGCTCCCATGCGTTTAAGACCCACATAGGCATTGGTATATTTTTTAATCCGCGGGTCCTTGATACGCAGAAACTTTTTTTCAGGATAATCGCTGACCCCTAAGATATACAGGTTTTTAGGGTCCACTATTTTTTCTTGCACAAGTTTGTGTACAAAGGAACTGGCATTGTATGAATCTGAGCGATTATACAAAAAAGGATCACTGCTGTCATGGACAGAAGACGGGTTTATATCCATATCATATTGGATTGCACCGGCAAGTGCAGGCATTGGAACTGCATCTGTATGACTGTCAATTATAATTAAAGACAGGTTTTCTTTGCCGTAATGGCGGGACAAGGATGAGTAAACACCTCCTGTCAAAGAATGATCAATTCCTATCAAGCAGGGTATGTCAGGAAGAATTTGATCAGTGACAAATCCATCCACATTGTCTGCAAATTTTTTGCAATCATTATTGTCAATAAATGAAATGAAATTTTCAGTGGTGACTTTTGAGTGATCCCTGGTTTTCGGTTTCGGGCCCAGCCAGGGTGGTACAGGTAATGAACCCAGGTTTTCCCATAAATCCTCTGGGATATCACAATCAAGATGTTCCATTACCCCCTCAAGCGGATCATCAAAACCTTGAGCCGTTTTCAGCATATGGAGTTTTTCCTGAATGGAATCATATTTTTCATCACAATC
>JABIYQ010000614.1 GCA_018702715.1 Desulfobacula sp.
CAATAGCATGGTTAAAGCGCACAGTGATATCATTCCAATGATTGTTCTGATTGATGAACGTCCGGAAGAAGTGACTGATATGGCACGATCAGTGGATGCTGAAGTGGTCAGTTCAACTTTTGATGAACCATCAGAGAGACATGTTCAAGTGGCGGAGATGGTCATCGAGAAAGCTAAAAGAATCGTAGAGCAGGGTCATGATGTCGTGATTTTGCTGGACAGTATTACAAGACTTGCCAGGGCTTATAACTCTGTGATGCCTCCTTCTGGTAAGATTTTGTCCGGCGGAGTGGATTCAAATGCACTTGACAGGCCCAAAAGATTTTTCGGTGCAGCACGGAATATTGAAGATGGTGGTAGCCTTACCATTATTGCAACGGCTTTGGTTGATACCGGAAGCAGAATGGATGAGGTTATATTTGAAGAATTTAAGGGTACTGGAAATATGGAATTGGTTCTGGATAGAAAACTTGCTGATAAAAGAATTTTTCCTGCCATTGACATGAACAAATCTGGAACGAGAAAAGAGGAACTGCTGCTTGATCCAAAGGTTTTGAACCGTGTGTGGATCTTAAGAAAACTGTTGTCAAGTTTAAACCCTGTGGATAGTATGCAGTTTTTACTTGAAAAAATGCAAGGAACAAAGGATAATAAAGAGTTTCTTGAATTGATGAATTCATAATATTAGAAATCAAATGATAGCCTGAAACAAGGCTTGGTAAGGAGTTTTTAAACAAATGAGAAAAGATATACATCCAAAATACACAGAATCAACAGCTTCCTGTGCCTGCGGTGCAACATTTGAAGTCGGGTCAACAAAAGAGAATATCAAGGTGGAAATTTGTTCTAAATGCCATCCTTTTTTTACTGGAAAACAAAAGCTGGTTGACTCTGCCGGAAGGATTGATCGTTTCAAAAAGAAATATGCTGGGTTTGACGCATCCAAACTTGTTTAGTGTTTGGACAAAAAAATAAGCGCGTTTCGATCGGACACTATTCAACACTTTCTATAATTTGTAATATAAAAGGGGTCTTTACTCAAGAACCCCTTTTGAGTTTTTAAATTATGATAGCAAAATTAAAAGTCATTGAAGAAAGATTTATTAAGCTTGAACAGCTTTTGAGTGATCCGGCCGTTATCTGCGATCAAAAAAAATACCAGGCGTATTTGATTGAACATGGTGAGCTCAATAAAATTGTTCCAAAGTTCAGGGAATATGAAGGGCTTTTGGCGGAATTAATAGAGGCAAAAGAGTTTTTAAAAGATAGTGATCCTGAAATGCGGGCAATGGCCAAAGAAGAGATACCGGATCTTGAATCAAAAATAGAAACCCATAAATCTCAGCTCAATGTTATTTTGATACCCAAAGACCCTCGGGATGCTAAAAATGTTCTCATCGAAATCCGTGCGGGAACGGGTGGAGAAGAGGCCGGTATCTTTGCTGGAGATCTGTTCAGAATGTATTCAAGGTATACTGAATCCAAAAACTGGACCATGGAGATTATTGAGAAAAATGTCTCCAGTTCGGGCGGGTTTAAAGAGATTGTTATGCTTGTGAAGGGGAAGGGTGCATTCAGCAGTTTTAAATATGAAAGCGGCACACATCGTGTTCAACGGGTACCTGAAACAGAAACCCAGGGCCGGGTCCATACGTCTGCTGTAACAGTAGCCGTTCTTCCCGAGGCGGAAGATGTTGATATTGAGATTAATCCTGCTGATCTGAAAATTGATGTGTTCAGGTCTTCAGGACCTGGTGGACAGTCAGTAAATACAACAGATTCTGCGGTGAGGATTACCCACGTTCCAACAGGTGTTACAGCCACTTGTCAGGATGAGAAGTCCCAGCATAAAAATAAGGCCAAGGCCATGGGTGTTCTTAAGTCCCGTATCCTTGATGCTAAAGTAAGAGAAGAGGATGCTAAAAGAGCTGCCGAGAGAAAAGGCCAGGTGGGCACAGGGGATAGAAGCGGTAGAATCAGGACATATAATTTTCCACAAGGCAGAATGACGGATCATCGAATTGGCCTAACACTTTATCGGCTGGACAATATCATGGAAGGTCATATCCAGGAAATCATTGATGAGCTTAACTCATACAATCAGGCTCAGGCATTAAACGAAATTGCCTAAAAAAAATTGAATGACTGGACAATCATTAAGGTTCTTTCCTGGACCACCTCCTATTTAAAAAAATATTCCATTGAAAGTCCCAGGTTGACTGGTGAAATACTGCTTGCCCATTGCCTTGGCATAAAACGGCTTGACCTTTATCTTCAATACGACCGCCCCCTTCATAAAAATGAATTATCAGGTTTTAAACTCTTAATTAAAAGAAGAATCCAAAATGAGCCAGTGGCCTATATCACAGGGGAAAAAGGCTTTTTTGAATCTGATTTTGAAGTGTCCCATGATGTTTTAATTCCCCGACCTGACACGGAAACCCTTGTCGAACAAGCGTTAAAAATTTTAAAAACCTATCAAGGTCTTTGCCGGCCTATGATGATTCTTGAATTGGGGACAGGTTCCGGCGCGATTATTGTTTCTCTGGCAAGGGCGGTTCCCAATAATTTGTATTTTGCCAGCGATATCTCTTTGGCAGCACTTGCGATTGCAAAAAGGAATGCTGAAAAAATAGCCAGGGATAGGATACGTTTTTTTGCAGGTTCCTGGTTTTCCCCGCTGGGGGGAAATTCAAGATTTGATTTGATTGTTTCAAATCCACCCTATATTCCTACAGCAGATATACAAGACCTGGAATCTGAAATAAAAGAATTTGAACCCATGCTTGCACTTGATGGGGGAACAGACGGAATTGATAGTTATAGATCTATTTTGAAAAATGCTCATAATTATCTTGTCCCGGGTGGAATAATTTTGCTTGAGATAGGGTTTGATCAAAAAGAAATAATGCAAAGTATTTCAGGGCAGTATAAAGAATATGAATTTATCGATTTTATAAGGGATTTGGCAGGACATAACAGAGTGGCTCTAATTAAAAAAATCGATTGATTAAAAAAAAGATTTTTGATATATAAATTAGGATTTTTGTTGGATAGAAAAAACTCACATTCAGGGACTTAAAATTCAGGTGCTTTGATAAAAAGTCGAATTTTAAGGATGATCTGAATGGTGGAAACAACCATTAATTAATTTGGAGAACAAATGGCTTACATTACAATCAGAGAACTTTTGGAAGCAGGTGTTCATTTCGGACATCAGACCAAACGCTGGAACCCAAAGATGAAAAAATATATCTTTGGTGCAAGAAACGGGATTTATATTATTGACCTTCAACAGACCGTAAAATTGTTCAAAACAGCTCATGATTTTATTAAAAATGTGGCAGCCAACGGTCAGGATATCCTTTTCGTTGGAACAAAAAAGCAGGCTTCGGAAGCTATTTATGAAGAAGCAAACCGTGCTGAAGAATTTTATGTTCAGAACAGATGGCTGGGTGGCATGCTGACAAATTTTCAGACCATTAAGAATAATATTACCCGTTTTCACTTTTTGAATTCAATTGAAAATGACGGAACCCTTGAAAATTACCCTAAAAAAGAGCAGGCAAAAATGCTCAAGGAAAAAACCAAGCTGGAGTTTGCCATTGGCGGCATCAGTGAAATGAAAAGATTGCCTGGGGCAATTTTTGTCGTTGATCCTAAAAATGAATCCATAGCAGTGAAAGAAGGTAAAAGGTTAGGGATTCCAATTATTGCCGTTGTTGATACAAATTGTGACCCTGATGATATAGATTTCGTGATTCCGGGTAATGATGATGCCATTAGATCCATTCGTCTGTTTGCCTCTCGTATGGCAGATGCCTGTATAGATGGAAGATCGCTTTATGAAGAAAAACAACAGGCTGAATCAGATAAAAGCGGTAAAGAAGAAAAGATAGAGTTTTCCGATGAAAAAGTGTCGATTGAGGTTCTTTCCGATGGTACGGATGGCCCTGTCGTTGAAAAAATAAAAAGAAGAACAACACCAGTTGAAGTTACAGAAGAAGCGACTGAGAAAGATAAGGAGTAAAAAAAATGGTGCAAATTTCCGCAGCAATGGTAAAAGAGCTTCGTGAAGCTACAGGCTCAGGTATTATGGATTGTAAAAGGGTCCTTGCTGAAGTAGAAGGTAATATGGAGAATGCAGTTGATCTATTGAGAAAAAAAGGTTTGGCAAAAGCTGCTAAAAGAGCCGGCCGTTCAACTTCTGAAGGTTTGATTTTTTCTTATATTCATACAGGTTCTAAACTGGGCGTGCTTCTTGAGGTTAACTGCGAATCTGATTTTGTTGCTAAAACAGAAAATTTTCAGCAGTTTGTAAAAAATATTGCAATGCATATTGCTGCAGCAAACCCAATGGGGCTTAACCCTGAAGATATTGATTTAGCCGTGATCGAAAAAGAAAAAGAGATTTTTCGGGCACAAATGCTTGAAGAAGGCAAACCGGAAAATATTATTGACAAAATTGTTGAAGGTAAAGTGGAGAAATTTTACAAAGAGGTCTGTCTGATGAGTCAGCAGTATGTAAAAGATCCCCAACAAACTATTTCCGAGTTAGTAAAAGAAACCATTGGCAGCATTGGTGAAAATATTCAGATAAAAAGATTTGTACGTTTCCAGATAGGAGAATAGAATCTTGAGTAAAGCACCGGAGTTTGAAAGGGTTTTAATTAAGCTGAGTGGAGAAGCCCTGATGGGAAATCAGGGCTTTGGTATTACACCTGAAATGATTCATTATGTTGCGGCTGAGATTGAAAAAGTTTACCGTCTTAATGTACAGGTTTCTATTGTTGTAGGCGGTGGAAATATTTTCAGGGGTATTGCCGGAAGTTCAGCTGGTATGGACAGAACTTCTGCAGATAATATGGGAATGCTGGCTACTGTTATAAATTCTCTGG
>JABIYQ010000485.1 GCA_018702715.1 Desulfobacula sp.
TATAGTATGCAACCTTTAATGCGCCTTGTATATGGGCCACCAGATTTTAAAAATTGGCCTGCGCTATTTCTGCTCAACTTATTTCATTTGCGGTCCTAAACATTAAAAATTTTTGTCTATAAATGAGTATCAATCTTTAGAATTTGTGTAAAGAAATTTCCAGTTATATGTAAAAATGAATAAGCACTTAATCAAGGTCCAATTTTTTTAATCAAGAAGAATATCAAGATTTTTTTACAGGAAACAGCCTTGCTATTATTTGTTATTTCTTGACATTTTAATGATTTGGCAGTACAAAAAAAGGCTCAACTATTGAATATCAACCGATCCGAAACCCGGAGGAATAATGGATTATAAAAAAACCTTGAACCTGCCTTCAACAAAATTTGCCATGAAGGCCAACCTGCCACAACGTGAACCCCAGCAGTTAAAAGAGTGGGAAGAAAAAAAGATTTATGAAAAATTAAGGGAACAGTCTAAGGACAAAAAATTATTTATTCTCCATGACGGCCCTCCTTATGCAAATGGCCATTTGCACATGGGACATGCCATTAATAAAATTTTAAAAGATATTATTGTCAGATCCCGCCAAATGACTGGATACAATGCCCCCTATGTTCCCGGCTGGGATTGCCACGGACTTCCCATTGAACACAATGTAGATAAAAAACTGGGCAAAAAGAAAAAAGAGATGACCGATGTTCAGGTTAGAAGAGAATGCAGATCCTATGCCGCCGGATTTGTTGAAATTCAAAAAGAGGAATTCAAACGATTTGGTGTAATGGGGGAATGGGATAACCCTTATTTGACAATGAACTACCCCTATGAAGCCAGGATCACCAAAGAATGCGGTGAATTTGCACTTGCCGGTGATATGTTTTTAGGTAAAAAACCCATCTACTGGTGTTGTAACTGCCAGACCGCCCTTGCAGAAGCAGAGATTGAATATCATGACCATACCTCTCCCTCCATCTATGTGAAGTTTCCCGTAAAAGATGATCTGTCCAAGATCCTGCCGGATGTCAGCGAAGATATATTTGTGGTGATCTGGACCACAACCCCCTGGACTATTCCAGCCAATTTAGGGGTGTCTCTTCACCCTGATTTTGTTTATGTGGCTGTTAAGACTCAAGATCAGGGAGTCTTAATTGTTGCAAAGGATCTGGCTGAACAGGTAATGAAATCCCTTGAAATTGAGAACTATACTATTCTTAAAGAGATTTCCCCTAAAGATCTTGAAAATAAAAAATGTAAACACCCGATATATGAAAGGGATTCATTGATTATTTTAGGAGATCATGTAACGATTGAAGCAGGTACCGGATGTGTTCATACAGCCCCGGGACATGGCACTGATGATCATATAGTGGGTAAAAAATATGGTTTGGAATGTTATTCACCAATTGAAGATAATGGTGTGTTTTCCAAGGATGTGGAGTATTTTGCCGGTGAATTTATTTTTAAAGCAAATATCAGCATTAATGAAAAACTTGACAGCTTAAATCTTCTATTAAAAAATGAGAACATGTCTCACTCCTATCCCCATTGCTGGCGATGTAAAAAACCGGTTATATACAGGGCAACGCCACAATGGTTTATCTCCATGGACAAAATGGGACTTCGCCAAAAAACTCTTGATGAAATCAATAATGTCAAATGGATTCCGTCCTGGGGTCGTGAAAGAATTTATTCCATGATCGAAAACCGCCCTGACTGGTGTCTTTCAAGACAGAGATCCTGGGGTGTTCCCATTCCGGTATTCCATTGCAAAGAGTGTAAAGAGGTCTATGTCACAAGGGAATCTGTAGATAAAATACATGCATTATTCACGGAACATTCCTCTGATATCTGGTTTGACAAAGACGCAGAATTTTTAATGCCAAAAGATGCCAAATGTGAGAAATGCAGCTCAACTGAGTTTACAAAGGATCATAATATCCTTGATGTATGGTTTGATTCCGGTGTGAGCCATGCAGCAGTCCTGGATGAAAGACCGGAACTTTGTAGGCCTGCGGATCTGTATCTTGAGGGAAGTGACCAGCATAGAGGCTGGTTTCACTCTTCTTTGCTGACCGGGGTCGGAAGAACAGGAAAAGCACCTTATAAAGCTGTTCTCACCCATGGATTTGTTGTAGATGAA
>JABIYQ010000027.1 GCA_018702715.1 Desulfobacula sp.
CATTCCTATTCCAGCGGCAAAATAAATGTGGTTGACCCTGTTACCTATTTTCTGCATTCCCCATAAATGACACTTAAAATCCAGGTAGCTTGAATTTCATGGTTACTTCCCCTGTCTTGTTGTTGATCTCAATCATTTTTTCCTGATCGCCGGATTTTTCCATCTTCTGACCCGTGGCCATTTCCATGAGGCCTGCAATGAATTCCATTCCGGAATTCAGAACTTTTTCTATTTTTTCAGGGGGCTGGCTTGCCAGGATATTTTCATCAGCCGGGGTGTCATAGGACCGGCCCTCGGCCTTTTTGTTTTCTTCCTCATCCCTGTTCAAGACCTCAGGATTCAGAAAAAATGGGGTGTCTTCGGGGATATCCTCGGGCTCGGCCGCTTCAAAGGGCATGGGTTCAGGTTCTTCCCCCATCATTTCCCTGAGCCGGTTGAGCATTTCATTTCTTTTTTCCCTGGAAAATTCAACCCTGTCCGGACCTTCTTCAAACACGCCTTTAAACAAATCCATTTTCAGCTGGATACCTGCCAGAATTCGTTCTTCAATACTTTGTTTTGCAATGAGATTGATGACATTGATGCAATGGCTTTCCTGGCCGATCCGGCTGACACGTCCGATACGCTGGTTCATTTTTGCCGGATTCCAGGGCAGTTCAAAATTGACAACACAATCGGCAGCCTGGAGGTTCAGGCCGGTGCCGCCGGCATCTGTGGATAAAAAGACCCGGCAGTCCGGGTTGTTTGTGAATTCATCAATCAGGGCCTGACGTTTTTTAACCGGCACTTTTCCTGACAATTCAATAAAAGGAATGTTCATGTCGGACAAATGTCTGGCAATCAAAAATGTCATGGTGGTCCACTCGCTGAAGATAACCATTTTACGCTGGTTCTGTATAACCATCTCATCAATAATGTTTGCAAGCTCCATAAGCTTGGGGGAAATATGGGTGTCACGGTCAATAAGATAGGTGGAATCACAGACCATTCTCATGCGCAACAAAAGGATCTGGATTCTTCTCATATCCATGGGGGTTAAAAATTTTTTATTGAGCAGGGGCATAAGGGACTTTGCATAGCCTGCGTGTATCTCTTGTTGTTCATCCGTGAGATCAATATAATAATTGTTCACCACTTCTTTGGGAAGGTCTTTGAGTACCTCTTCCTTTTTCCGCCGGATCAGGATCGGTTTTAATTTGTCTTTGAGTATGTCCAGATTTTTATATCCGGCAATATTGGTGTTTTTCTTTCTTGGGATCATGAAATAATCAGAGGCAAATTTCCACAAAGGAGTCAGCATATAGGGCTCCAGGAATTGAACAATGGAATATACATCTTCAAGCTTGTTTTCCAGGGGGGTACCCGTAAGAACAATTCCATGTTTTTTGGGTAACCGCTTGACGGCTTCTGCTGTTTTGGTGGAGAAATTTTTTATACGCTGGGCTTCATCCAGTATGATAATATCTGGATTAAACCCTGATATTATTGTGATATCCCGCAGGACAGCCTCGTAATTGGTGATCTTGAACAAATGGGTATCCCCCTGGTACAGGGCTTTTCTCTGGAAGGGGCTGCCTTCGATGATGGTGGCATTTTCATTGGAAAATTTTTCAATTTCCCGCTTCCATTGTTCTTTCAAGGATGCCAGGGTGACCACCAATATTTTTGAAAATCCAAAGATTTCCTTTTTCAGTATTCCTAAGGAAATGGCCTGCAATGTTTTGCCAAGGCCCATTTCATCCCCTATGAGCACCCCGGGTTTCAGCACTCCGAACTTTACCCCTTCTTTTTGGTAAGGGTATAGCCGGGTGCTAAGATCAGCCTTTGGGATTGGCTGCCCTAATAGTTTTTTTTGCTGGAGAATCTGGAGGCGGTGGTCCACCCGCTTTAACAAATTCTGCCTGATTCTCACCCGTTTGTCCCCGTGGAGCTTTGCCATCAGTCCCATGATCATTGCAATATCAGTTGCAATAAACTCTCCCTTGCCATTAAAGTATTTTTTCAGCACAGGCTTTAAATCTTTCATTTCCAGATCCAGGCGCTGGGAAAATAATTTTGGTCCTTCAGACAATGAATCCCAGTAAATGTCTGTATAGGGAAAAACCTCCCCGGCCAGCTGTTTTTTAAACCCCGGCTCCTTTTTCAAAAACCCGGTCATAAACTGGATATGTTTACAGGTACCAAGGCCGTTGGTCAGATAATCCGGGCATGAGCAATGACCCAATTGTTTTTCCGGGTCATGGAGAGTGACGTTGTACTGGCGGCTTCTCTGGTTTATGACCAGGTGATCTCCTTTAAACATGTCTCCACGTATCGTGGTAAATTTTTCCGACCGGGCTCTTTTCTTCCTGTCTTCCAATGCCTGTGCCTTGATTTCCGCCTCAGACAGATTAGGACCTTCTGATTCCAGTAATACTTCTTCCCCATGTTTATATTTGGTCAGAATATCCCTCGCATTGAGTATGGCTGCCACCACATGCCTGCACCCCTGCCTGGGGTAGGGACAATCGCAAGCAGTTTCAACCTGATTTCCTCCTTTGAAATGAATTTTGGCTGTGTAATTGCCAACGCTGCCGTCAAATTCATAGGTAAACTGCTTTTTTGCCAGATCTTTTTTTGACAAAAAATAGGACCCGTGATGGTAGGTACTCAAGCCTCTATAAAAAATGAGTTGGGTGTCGGCAATCTTGTTTTGTATATGGTCTTTGGATAAGGTTTGCATCTTGTTTTCCTTAAAATTAAAAATAAGCCTGGCCAGGTAGTTTTCAACAACTTTATTCAATTCCGGGAATTACCCTAATAAAGCTTTTCTTATGTGACAATAGTTTTTTTTAATTTTCTCCAAAAGGATTTGAATTATGCCTTTAACAGACAATAAAAATTATCCTTCTTCTTTCTGCCTGATAAATATTAATAAGATTGATCCTTCTTCCTTCCAGCCCCGCAAATACTTTGACGAAAACAATTTAAGACAAGATTTATCCGCTATCGAGTCCATTAAAGCCACCATAGAAATCATTGATATGGAAATGGGCAAAGATCCTGAGTATTTGACGGTGGGTAAAACACCCCTTGAAAGGGTGCATAAACTACTGTTAAAGCTTGATCATAGTGAAACTAAGTAAATAGTCAAAACATAAAGAACCTGTTTAAACAAATTATCATAAACAATGAGCTATTGGGGTGTTATTCAGCACTCAACATCTAATCTTCACTACACATCTCTTTCAACACCTTACGCATATAAGGTACCCTGTTCGTGAAAATCCCATGCACTTTATATTGAAGAGCTTTCTTAAGATCCTTTTTACTGTTGACAGTAAAAGGATTTATCTTTTTTCGTAAAGAACGTGCAATCTTCACCGTTTCATCAGTAAGATGATTAATATTGGGATGGAGATAATTAACCTTTGTTTCGATAAGCCGGGCTTTCAGGTCTGCCGGTGGTTCATTTATAAGAAGAGCTGTCTTCAATTTTGGCCTGTAGTCAGCAAGAACAAGAAGAGGCAGATGAAAAAACGATGAAATGATAATCTGTGACGAAATTTCATAGTGTTCTATCATATCAACGATTTCTCTTTCCAGATGCTTTTCCTTCAACTCAATATTGAGCATAATATCGGTATCCTTTGCCAGAAGAAGCACTTCTTCTAGTAGAGGAACCCTCTCATTCTTGGAACCAAGCCTAACTTTTCTTACTTCTGTAAAATTAGCTTTCTTCAGTGAAATATCATGTCCGGCTATCCGCTGAAGATTGTCATCGTGAACTACATAGAGATGCTTTTTCTTTCCTTTCCGGACATCAAACTCAATCCACTCAGCCTTCTCACGAATTGCCCTTTTAAAGGATACAATAGTATTTTCTGCTTCTTTTTCAGGTGACCCACGATGGGCATATAATTTAATCATGGCAAACTCAATCACCTCTATATTTTATTCGAAATAATATTTGAATAATAATTCAAATACTAACCTATATTTTGTTATTATTTTTCAATCACAATTTCTTTAATAAATACTATTTAACTTAATGACCAATAACATATTTAACACTATCATAAAAACACACAAATACACATAAATAGGGATGCTGTCAAAGCAATTTGCGGTAAAATCAAATTAGAATATCGAAATAATGGAAGATATGCCAGTATTGAAGCAGGGTAAGCGGTTAATTAACCCCATCTATCAAAGCGTGTAAAAATCAGATATAAATTAAACGGCGGGACCTGCAAGCAGGTTTTTATCAATATTTTGGGGCATCAAAACCATAAACTCATCA
>JABIYQ010000026.1 GCA_018702715.1 Desulfobacula sp.
CGAAGTAGAGAAGATCATAAACGGATCTATAGTATATAATGATAACGACAAACTATTAATTGAACTTTTTTCAAAGTATGCAGAAAAACTCGAAAGCCTCCAATACCGTTCTGACCTTGATCAATTAAAAGATCACACTGTTGCAGAACCTTCAAGAAAAAACTCAAAACAACGACTTGTAGGATTCTTACTGAAGACATGTAAAAAGGCAGGAGGTGTAGTAGAAAAGGTAGCAGTCGAAGCTCTAAAACAATATCTGGATTCTCTAATGAATGGTGGTACATAACTAATGGCAACAAATGAAGACCTTACTGTTAAAGATATAAGTCAAGTGTTAGATGTCTCTGAATCAACTGTTGATTGCCGCATTACCCGGAGTAAGATTTCCTGAATATTTTGAGCAGATTCAAAATTTCCCAATTTATTTTAGATACAGGCAGTGGTCGCCTTGCTCCCACAAGTGGGTTTTTTAAGGCATGTGCAGGAAACTTGAATAATATTTACAGGATAAAAAAAGGGGAAGTAGAGTTGTCCTACTTCCCCCTGGTGCATTATTCAATGCCACCTGCTTCCGGCTATCCCTTGTCAGGTTTCCTCCCCAGGATATCCTGACTCCGTTTTACCGAAACTCTAAAAATCTTCTTCTTTATGGGCCTGTGATCTTGCTTCCCAAAATTCTTTAAGGAGTTGATTCTCATTATTAATTTTTTTGAAACTCATAAGGATAATGTCCATCAGCAGACATCCCATTTGTTCAACTATCTGTGCCATTGTTTTTTCAAATTCTTCTTCATCGATGTTCATGATCGCCTCGTATATTAAAAAATTTCAGTTGCTGCAACCCGAACGTGTTCGGCAGTAACCATTGCTGATTTTTTCCTGGCTGCAACAATTATTGAGCCCCTGGCCAGATGGTTGGCTTTTCTAAACAACCCTCCTGATCCTTGATGGATGGCTGTAATCGCCGCACTTTCAAAAATATTGCGATTAACACCTGCTATAGACAGATGATGGGTTATATATTCCTCCATACCTTCTTTATCTACGCCCTGGAGATGGCATTTGCCCACGACCCGTGATGCTAAAGGCATTGAGTTTCTGTACGTAAGATTATCAATAAGGTTGGTCTGCCCTGCAAGAACTAAAGGTAAAAAGGGTTTGGAGTCTTTTTCAAACTGGATCAAAGTATGCAGTTCAGCAAACACACCCAACTGGAACAATGAGGCTTCATCGATTATCAGTACAACTTTCATTTTTTTACCATGAACATACTCCAGCACCTCATGCTTGATTTTCCGGATCATAACGGCTCTTGATGAGCTGCCCACATCTATCCCCAATTCACTGAGTATCTGGCGGTACAGTTCCAGTATAGAACCGGCAGAAGCTGTTACAAAAATAATTTTGTATTCTGAAGGATGAAGATTTCCTGTTACATATCTCAAAGCAGTAGATTTGCCTGAGCCGATCTCTCCTGTGATCAAGGCTACAGCTCCCAGGCGGACTGCATAGTGGATACGTTCTTCAACACCGGTTAAAGAAGGGATAACCAGTATCTGTTTGTGGGATATATCAGAACCAAATGGTTCCTGAATAAATTCAAAAAAGGCACGGTAACTCATGATACCTCCCATATTTGACCACTTTGAGGCGTAAAATCTTTTGAAGATATAGCGATATTATTGTTTTTGTCCCGCTTTACCCGGCAGTTGACATGAATATCTATCTGAACCAGCATGCCATATGATTTTTGTTTATATCTGATCTCAACAGATTCTCGCTGGTCCTCATGATAAAGCAATTCCACCTGTTTGCCGATCAACCGAACCGGGGCTTCATACATGATTCTGTCAAGCACAACCGACCTGTCTTTATTTACCCTTCGTCTGGCAACTTTTCTAAAGTGATCCTTCAAATTTTGTGGTGCTGACCTTATACATTCGATATTATCAACAAAACGGCTGATCGGGGATTGTCCCGTGGATGAATGCTTCCGGCAGTGGTACTCATCGGTCAACCATCTTTCAAAAGAGTCATTTATATCCTGTAATGTTTTACCGGTAAAACCCGGTAAAAATTGAGACCGGATTGTTTTAAAAACTCTTTCAATTTTGCCTTTCCCTTGGGGTTTATAGGGCCTGGCATGAATCAGAGCAATCCCTAAAGAGGCTGTTGTATGCATTAACTGCCTGGATCTAAAAGCGCTGCCGTTATCTACGTATATTTTACGGGGCAGCCCTCGTTTTAACAGAGCCTGCTCCAAAGCGATCATAAATACTCTTGTCGACTCTGAAGTGTAAAAATAGCCGTGGACAATCAATCTGGAATGATCATCTATGAACGCTATCAAATATGTTTTCCTGTTTTTACCCTCAATAAAAAGTCTGGGGCCATGCATTACATCACTTTGCCATATATCATTTGGCATCTGGGCTTCAAATTTACGTCTGTCTTCAATCATAGGGCGTTTCCTCATAAGGTCTTTTTGATGGAAAAAACGATAAATTGTCGAAAGGGGCAGGTAAGTATTTTGCGGAACAATATCTCGTTTTTTCATTATTTTGATAATAAATGGGACAGTCTCATCCGGGAACTCTTGCCTCAATCGCATAAACACAAGGCATATTTCCTCATTCAGCGCGCGTTGTATGCCCCGGTCACAGCGATCTTTTGGATAAAGAGATTCAAGCCTTTGGCCACTGTCTTTATAAAGCTGTATCCAGCGCAATATTGTACTTTGACTGA
This sequence comes from Desulfobacula sp., assembly GCA_018702715.1. GTDB lineage: Bacteria > Desulfobacterota > Desulfobacteria > Desulfobacterales > Desulfobacteraceae > Desulfobacula. The sequence continues at coordinate 2,746 of JABIYQ010000026.1, forward strand.
TACTGGTTTTCTCAGAAAAAGGGATGGCCCATTTCCGGGCGCACTTCTCCTGTAGCAGTCTTTGTTTTTCACCAAATTCCAGTGTCATGCCACCTACAAAATCGTGAATGACACTGTATCGGAATACTGCTGTATCAATTTTTTGCTTTTCTTCCATTTCTCACCTCCTTTAATGATTTTCTCTGGCATACACCAGATCAAAAACCATTTCGCGGGCAAGCTTCGGTAGGGTGTGTATATAACTGATTTTAAAGCAAATTAAAATGAACTGCTGACCGGAGTTTTCCCTTGATTAACTAAAAGATCGAATGCTTCAGCCAATCCGGTTTGCCAACTCAGGTAAGCTTTCATTTGACGTTTTAAATTGTACAGCCAATGTCGTTGACGGGACTTACAAGAACCTTTTGGCCATTTGCCTGTATTGATTCGATGCATAAGAGCTGACCGAATGGTATGCTTTGATGATTGGAATCGGCTGAAATGAGACACAGGTCGTAACCTTAACACACATCCACAGGCAGGACACCGGTAACGTTTTAACCATATGATTGAACTGAAACCATTAAAAATTGCGCCAACAAAGCCATGTCCCCAAACCTTCCAATTGCTACAGCATGGGCACCGATCAGGCCGTTTCCATGGAAAATCACGGCCCATCTCGAAAATATCCTTGAGTAAAACATCAACAAAACGTATCATTAATCCACCGGTTGGTGGGCGATATGCCCCCCATAAGTTTTTGGCGGATGAGAGCGGCTACTCTCACCGCCATTTTTTTGCATAAAAAAAGGCTTCTTACCGAAGCCCAAATAATCTGACAAATTTTTGAATTAAGTCAATCTATTTTGAAAATATTATGCTTTAAATATTTCGAATTATGTTGGAATTAACACTTGGCTTCTTTCAATGTACACTCTGTACCTGACTTCCATCCAAAAGGAGTTTTAACACGAACCCAATACTTA
>JABIYQ010000038.1 GCA_018702715.1 Desulfobacula sp.
ATACCTGATCAATGAAAATGAAGAAGAATTCAATAAAACCCTGAACATCGTCTTTAAAGGGGATATCAGGGCCTTTTGCACTCAATACTATCATTTAGTTCAGCAGGCAGCAAGTACTGGCTGGTGTAATAGTGTCGGTCACCTGGACGTGATAAAAAAATATAATTATTCCAACCAGTATTTTGATGAACAAAGCCTCTGGTATCAGGAACTGATTTACGAAACCCTGGATGTAATAAAAGCCAATAAGCTAAAGATGGAAATTAATACGGCAGGATTTATTCAACCTGTGGGTGAGGCCTATCCAAGTCCCTGGATTATAAATGCTGCCATCAAAAGAGGCATCCCGATTGTAATGGGGTCTGACTCCCATGTACCGGAAACCATGGGCCAGTATTTTGATTTGGCAAAGGTTCTGCCGCATTAATAAGGGTGATAGTGACCCTATTAGGGGTTTGTTTGGTGTGATTTCAATATATTCCTAAAATCATTAAAAAATGAATTAAATTCATCTTCATTTATGGTTAAAGGTGGGTCAATTCGAAATAAAGATTTTCTATTGCAAACAATATATCCCTTATCGAGAAGTTTTTGATATATATAGTCGCCTGTTTTTTCATTGCAAAGATCAATCGCAAACATCAGGCCTCTGCCTCTAACATCAATCACCTTGACACCATCTTTTAATGTTTGAAGTTTTTTAAGAAACGTGTTTCCGATAACCTTAGCTTTTGAAATTAGATCATCATCCTTTATTGTTTTTATGACCTCATTAACTATTGCCGCACCTAAAGGATCGTTCTGGTGTGATTGCGAATATTTAAAAGAGCTTTTTTCCAATTGATCAATTGTCTGACGATTTATAGCAGTGATGCTGACAGGGTATCCATTGCCAATACCTTTCCCAATAGCGATCATATCCGGCTCAATCTGGTAATGATTATATCCGAACCATTTTCCTGTTCTACCAATTCCCGTAGTAACTTCATTGGCAATTATTTTACCCCCAGATCCTTTGACAACATTTGCTATATTTTTTATCAATGATTTTGGAGGAAATCTGACAAATCCGGAAGAGCTTCCGGGTTCGAATATAAATTCTGATACATTATTGGGTATTTTTTGTAGTTTTTGACAATTTGTTTTACAATTTTCCTTGTCAGGACAATGCATGCATTTTTCCCAGTTGAATAAAAACCAATTTTTATCTCTATCGGTAACACCGCTATATGACCCTAAATAGGAATCATGAAGCGTCATGGACATCTTTTTTTTTGTGAGATGCTTTGATATTTGTCGAGCTAATTCGATTGACTCACTTCCAGAACAAAGAAAAACACATTTGCCTTTTTTAAAATTGGTTATTGACAGGACTGATTCCGCAGATTCCTGGAGAATCTTATTGGAGTAACAAAAACCAGCATGCATGATGGAGTCTATTTGTTTTTTGATCAAGTTGTTTATTCGGATATTGTTGTGACCGATTGAGGTACACCAAACTCCAGATTCTAAATCCATATACCTTTTTTTCTTATCATCGAACAGATAGATTCCATCACTATTGACGATATTAGAAATCTGTATTGTATGTCCTGTACAATTGTATATTTTATTCATTTTCTATTGCTCCATAACAATCTGCGTTAAAGTTTTAAGAGCAGCACCCTTGAGTTTCGTTCAGGATTGTATCCTTCCCGCCGGGATTGGGGAAGCTCCGAAGGATTTGCCCAGACAAATCCAAATTCAAAAAACCAATCTGCAGCCTGTGTGGTAAGAAGAAAAAGGGTTTTTATATGCTTTTTTTGAGCGGCTTGGATGATATATTGCACAAGTCCCCGGCCGATTCCTTTGGATTTGTATGCATCGTTCACAGCAACGGCACCGATTTCAGCCCAGCCCTGACCCAATTCGTAAAGGGCACCGCACCCATATACTGCGTGGTCTACAGCATAGATATGATAGGCATTGATTTTGTCCTTAATGTCTGATGCAGTTCGAATGATCATGTTGCCTTTTTTTATATTTCCATCCAGGAGATGGAGTATTTCAGGAATATCCTCAAGGGTAGCCTGACGAATATGGGCATACTGATTGCCATAGATCAATGTGCCACCGCCGATACTGGAGAAAACTTCCTGGAGCAGCCGTCCCTCCCGTCTGCCGTCAATAATATGGACTCGATTGACCCCTTTGGGTTGATCGATCACTGTCTTTGCGTACGTAAGCAAGGCCAGGTTTTCAAAACTTAAACTTTCCTTATTTTGTTTTAGCATGAAATCCACATGGTCAAGATCCATGTTGGAGTAAATTTTTCCATTAGGGTGGACCTGGCTTCCTGGTGGGAGTTCAAGACCGGAAGTGGGGATGGCATCCTGTGCCCGGATAAAAAAGAGTTTTTCAATATCCAGGTCCAGGCAAATCTGCCGGGCAATTTTATCTGAATTTAAATTATAGCAATTTCCTGTGGCATTCATCCCAATATTGTAAATTACCGGAATAAAGTTCTGGCCCAGAAGTTTATGAACAATACTGGATTGAATTTTTTCCACATAACCCGTGTATTGGTAATCCAATCCCTCACGTACCCCCAGGGATCTTGCACGGATCCAGTTTCCCATGATTCCGCTGGCATTGTCTGCAGACAGATGGGAAATAACAGTTTGGACCACTTCCATTGCGGCAAGTTTGACGTGGGGCATTGCAGACTTGGGGGTAATCCTGATTCCATTGACAACCCTGGTATTAATTTTGGCTTTGGTCAGATGTTTTTCAATCGTTGCCCTGGTGCCGGTCACGATGATCAGATGGATGCCGATGTCGTGCAATTGGACAATATCTTTCATGAGCAGGGGAAAGAGAGGATGACCAATGAGGGTATCTTCAATTTTCAGGACAAAGGTTTTGCCTTTGTACCGACGTATGTAATCAAAGACCTCCCTTATGGTGTTAACACTGGCCCGGTCGGCATATCGTTGTGGCAATCGGCTATTCATACCTGGTATTCTACTTATAAATGCCATGGTATTCAATATTTAATATTCAATTTTTTACAAAAGACATCTGAAAAAACCATATGGGTATTTTTATGGTGATAATATCTCCTGCAATTCCACTATGTTATTCCTCTGATTGATATTGTCTGTTTTCACTTTTTACCTCGTATTTTGTGATTCTGAAATTTCATCTTCCTCCATCAGGTTTGATACAACCTTTTTTAAATTTTTTATGAAGGATCTCCACTATGGGCAACTCCCATGATTCGACCTGAACCTTTTTGTAGGAATTCTCTTCGTTTTCCTGTTGGTGTCTTCTGATAATACCCAAAACTCTGGCATTTAATATATTCCGGGTCTGGTTTCGCCACTGTGCTGATCCATTTTTCGAAAGTGATGCGATAATTTGATTCGCATCATTAAAGATATACACCTGATTTTTTTGTTCTTTTAATCTGACCTTTGCTCCTGCTTCAAGCTCGGTCAGATATCTGTGGATCTTATGGCCCTCCTGAAAAAGACCGGGATAGTTAAGGTAAATATCAGCCAGACCAAGAATCGAAATCGTTAAATCATCGGAAAAGTCGTTTATCTGGGCGGGCTTTGTTGCTCTTTCAAAGACAAAACCATTGCCTTTTAAAGAGCGGATGTGGGGGTTGGACATATTATCAATATGACAAAGGAAAAGTCGTTCTTTTGCCCGTGTCATGCCCACGTAAAAAAGCCGCCGCTCCTCTTCGATGTCAAGATGCTTCCACCCACCGTCCAGAATAAAAACAATAGAAAACTCCATACCCTTCACACTATGAATAGTTCCCATGAATACGCCGTTCCCGGTTTTGTGTTCCCGTCTTTCCTCCAAAAGTGTTTCAAGGACAAAATCCTTTGCCCGGGCAATGGAAATTTCCATATCACTGTTGATCCGGCACCAGGATTCAAGGATAACTTCGATTTGATTTGTCCAGGTGTTTTTTTGTTTGAACAGGGCCATGACTTCCTGTTTCAAGTCATACGGGCGCTGACTCTTTTTTCTGAATGTATCCAGGTATGTGATGAATGACTGTATTTCCCGGATCTTGAACATGGGGAAGCCGGCATTGCTTTTAATTGAATAACAAAATGAAATATTCTCTTTTGCCAGAGTCATTCTGACCGCAACAAGAGACGGGTATGCGATCCCCTGACGCGAAAGAATGGCAATATCGGCAGGTTTTATTTCAGGATGCAGGTTCAGTATCTTTTTGACCGTTTCAGCGACAAAGTTGGCTTGGGATGCAATATCAGCTGCATTAATGATCTGGACACAATCCATTTTATCCAGATTTTCAGGTTTCTTTTCCCAAACTTTTCTTTTCCGGTTGATCCGGCAGGACTGATCTTTTTTCATCCGGTTTTCATTTTGTGCAATAAATGATGCCGATGCTTGAATAATTGGATATGAAGATCTATAATTTTCCACCAGATAAAAGGTTTTGGCATCATAATCTTGTTTAAATTGTTTGATAAATGCCACATTCGCATTTCGAAATCCGTAAATGCTCTGATCATCATCCCCCACTGCCATGATGGATATCCTGGCATCTGTATCCTGTTCCAGTCTGCCTGTGAGCGCAGAAATAAAACGATACTGTCTTTCGTCAATATCCTGATATTCATCCACAAGAATATACCTGAATCCGGCAAGATAATATTCCCTTGCCTCTGACGGATCAATGCCGGCAAATTCTTTTTTGCCGGTTAATATATCAATGGCTTCATCAATGATATTATCAAAACCCAATTTACCCTCACCTGGATTGTCGTTAAAGGCATATCCCATAAAGGATCTGCCGGTCAGGCGCATGGCAAAGCCGTGGTAGGTCATGGCTGTTACAAAATCAGCACTTTGTCCTGCAATTTTTTTGATGCGTTTTTTTAGTTCCAGCATGGTCTGATGATTAAAACACAAAATTAAAATCGATGACGGGTCAACCGATTTTGCTTTAATCAGCCAGGCGCAGCGGTGCACAATGGTTTTTGTTTTTCCGGAACCAGGCCCGGCAAGCACCAGCAGGTTTTTCTCAGGTTCTGCTGCCACAATGGTCTCCTGGATATTATTTTCAAGGGATTGAACGATTCTTTTATAGGCATCTTGTGTCATGGCTGTTTGGATGATTTTTTGCTCTGCCGGAAAATACTGTGAGACAAAGGAATCATAGGAAGATGAAAAATAATCACTGACAAAATTCAAGGCTGTTTTTATTTTTTCAAGACCTAAGCGTGCAAATTTTTCCATGACATGAACCTGTACGTTTTTCTGATCATAGTGATGGGATAATGGCTCATAATCACCTTTAGTATATTGGCGGTTACGGCTTTCCGGCAGCATGGTAAGCGTCATGGCCTGTCGGAACACACCAAGACCGTTCTGTAGTGTGATAATTTTCACATCATGCATATACAGAAGACATCTTTCAATTAATGATCTGATATCCCCTTGAAACCCGGAAAGGAAAATATCGTTCCCCATGGCGTCCATGATATCTGTGATAAAAAATTGTGCCAGAACTTCTGCCTGTCCTGATCTTAAATTCGCAGGAAGGCAAAAAATAATTGTCTCTAGGATAATCCTGGATGCGCGATGGCGCAGTTCCGCCCTTTGCCTGATTTCCTGCCATGAAAATTTTACATATACCTTGAGCTGATCCGCCCCCCGCATGCCGGTAATCTTCAGACTTTTCCCAAAACTTTCCTCTTTGTCGTTGGCAATGGACCTTAGAATTCTTTCAACAAAATCAGGATTGATTCTGTCAAATCCGCGGTCTTTCAGTCGCTGGGACATGAGACGAAGATTAAATATATCTGCCCTGTCCTGGGTCAACCAGGAATCAGGAGCCATCTCTTCCATGATATGAATTATCTGTTTTTCAACATCACAAAAATAGTCAAAATTCTTTGGAGAACTGTTTTTCCCCTTTGGTCTCACAAAAGCGGTCATGACGACCCCTTCACGTATCAGCCCTGCCTTTGCCATATCAGATAGAAGACTTATGATATGCCGGGAATCAAGATATTTTTCAGGAAGGTCCTTTATCTTTCCTAAATCAGTACAGATGTCATCTGCCGAGAGAAGCGAGTTGGAATCCGCATTGAACAGAAAATTTAAAATACGTATGAAAACCGTTTTCATCATCTTTGAAAGATGAAGCTGCTCCATCTTTAATACTGCTTGTTCTATGTTTTTTACGGCAGGTACGCCCTTGAAAAAAAGGGTCTGATTATAGGAGCGCTCTACAAATCCCTTCCTTTCAAGCCAGGAAACACCAATCCTGGCTTTTGAATCATTGCCGCCGGGATCCTTATGTCCGATCAGACGCATGATCTCCCCCGGAGTAATAATGATTTCAGGGGTTTTAGCGCCTCTTTTCTTCAATATCGCCAGAATTTTCTTGATATCCTTTATGGAAAGCTTAGAATATGCATTCAAAGAAAATTGATTTTCTATATCCTCCTGCTCATATAATAGAATGCAGTCAGAAGGTTCCATGTCCCTTCCGGCACGGCCTGCCTCCTGTAGATAATTTTCAAGTGAGCCGGGAATATCTGCATGGATTACAAGCCGAATATCCTTTTTGTCGATCCCCATACCAAAGGCATTGGTGGCACAGATAACCGGGATTTTTCCTTCAATAAAATCATCCTGGATATTTCTTTTGTCCGGCTCATTCCTTCCGGCATGAAAGGCTTTAGAATGAATTAGTTTTTCATTTAAAAAAAGGCTGAGCTCTTCTGTGTGCCTCCGGCTTGAACAATACACAATGGCTCCGCCATTGTTCCCGGCAAGACTTTCTTGAAGACAATTATAGATGACATCATATTTTTCATTCCGGGTTACCGGCCATACCTGGAAGCTGAGATTCTCCCGCTGAATACTTGCTGTAAAAGATTCAAGGTCAATGGAAAGTTTTTCCCGACAATGACTTAAAATTTCTTCAATGACATCTTTTTTCGCAGTTGCCGTATACGCACCCACAAGGGCGGGCCTGCTACAAATCTTACAATAGTGAGCAATAAAATCGGAAACATGGAGATAATCCGGTCTAAAGTCATGCCCCCACTTGGACAGGCAATGGGCTTCATCAAACACCCAGCACCCCACATCCCTTGATTTGATCAATTGGGCAACACTAAAATTGCGTAACTGCTCCGGAGAAATATACAAAATACCAATATCACCAAGCCTGACTTTATCCATCACTGCTCCCCGTTCCGGAAGGGTAAGGCTGCCGTTAATCGATGCCGCTGTTTGGGTACGGGTGGCCCTGTTCAAATTATCTACCTGGTCTTTCATCAAGGCTTTGAGCGGCGAAATTACAATAGTCAGTTCACCTAACCTTTCATAGCGGTGAAGGGCTGGGATCTGGTAGCAGATGGATTTCCCGCCTCCCGTGGGCAGAATGCCAAGTATTGGGTTTCCGGCCAGGTTTGAATCAATGATCTCCTTTTGAAGTGTTCTACCATCAGCCAGCGCTCTGTAGGTTTCAAATCCGAAATATTTTTTAAGCAACCCTTTTGAATCATTGTGGTCCCTGCAATAACAGCAGGATTCATCGCTGCATGAATATCGAAGTTTTCTGATGATATCAAAAATGTGTGGGAATTCATGTTTTACCCAGGGAGGAATGATTGAATTGCCTCCTGAAACCATGATCCAGGATAGAACATAGGCCAGCATCGCCCTTTTGTCAGCATTATCCGAACAGACGTCCCAAATTTCCCCAAGCCCAGTCTCACAGACTTTTCCTTTGGCAAGACCTTGAAAAACATCTTTTGCCTCTTGCCAATCCGGTGTGCGTCCGGAAAGTTTTTGAAATAGGTCAAAATTACCTTTTAAGCAAAGCCTGCTTCTGCCGGAACCATCATCTTCAAAAGCAAAGGCATAAAAAGCGATCAACCCAGGCTCTCTTTGTCTTAATTCGGAAAAAGCCGCTACCTGATCTTCAAAAATAGCCATAGCCAGTTTGGCGTCGCTAACAGGATCATTCTTGCTGCTTTTAATTAATTTGTAATTTTTAACCAGTTTGTGATAAGGATTTTCAGGAAAAGCAAGTGGGGATAAAAACAGAGTATCAATGACAGGAAGGGTTAAAAAACCTGCTTCCGGAAAAAGATTTTTTGCAACAGGCAGGTCATGTTTAACAATATTATGACCCAGAATATAATCAGCATTTTTTGAAAATTGAGACAGCTCCATAAGTACGGATTTTACATTTTTTATATCCTTTCTCTGAAAGGTTTTATCATTTAGAACCGCCCCTATCTGATACAAATCCCCGTTGGGAATCATTTCAAAATCAAGTGATAGGATATTTTCAAACAAAGGGGGTTTGTTTTTCATGACGGCAAAATTTCCATTAATTCTAATAATTTCGATTTCATCAACTATTCCACAGTTTCCACTGACAATAGCACCAATTTAGAATTAGTATGGATTATACTCCATATCAGAAATCATTCCTATTTGTAATATCATTATCCCATGTAACAAAGTCAATTGTTTTTAATGGCATAGACACTTATACAAACGGCAAACATGAGGTTGACTTTTACGATGGATTTATAATATAAATCTTACGATGTCATGCCTTTCAAGTATGTTAATTGATCAAAATTTATATTCTAGACGTGTTAAACAAAATTTTATTAGGAAAAACTGTGATTAAACCAAAAATAAAAATAAGATCTAAATATGTGCCTGCCGGAATCAGTATTTTGTATGAGGATCGGGACATCATGGTCATTGATAAGGGCCCAGGTCTTTTAAGCGTTAAAGCGAAGTACGAAAAAGAAAAGACGGCTCATCAGTTGCTTATAAATTACGTTAAAAAAGGCAACCCAAGGGCAAAGGCCAACCTATTTGTTGTACACCGTTTGGATCGTGAGACCTCTGGAGTATTGGTTTTTGCAAAAAGTTTCAAGATTCGTGAAAAATTTGCAAGCCAGTGGGACGCTGTAGAAAAAAAATACCTGGCTATTGTTCATGGTAATTTAACAAAAAAAAATGGAATCATTGAGTCTTATCTTGCTGAAGGAAAAGATTATATGATGCACTCAGTTGAGAATCCAAAAAAAGGAAAGTTGGCCAAGACTCAATATACTGTAAAAAATGACTCTAAGAACTATAGTCTATTGGAAATTACTCTTTTGACAGGTAAAAAAAATCAAATCCGTGTTCACTTGTCCGAACTTGGGCATCCCATTGTAGGTGATTTAAAGTATAGTGAGAACGAGACGGGGCGTTTGGCGTTACATGCTTTTTCGATCAAATTTAAACATCCCTTTAATAATGAAGAAATGAAGTTTGAAACTAAAATACCCGAATTTTTTACAAACTATTTTAAGCCCCAGGGCGAAGTAGGGGCTCACAAACAGCCACGATACTAAATTTTACTGTCTCTATTAAACATTTATTTGCACATTCAGTTAACGGGTCAAATTTTTCCCTAAGTACGGACAACGTTCCAGCAACATATTGTCAAGAAAGACTTTGGAATTGCGCAGAAATTTGTACCGGACTCGTTTAAGTTAAACTGATAAAAATGGTTGGCTGATCATACGATTATACTTCTTTTAGTACTTTGACAGACATCTTATCAACCAAATCTTTTGTTTTTTCTTTATACTCAAGCATATGGGATGCTGACAAATGTGCCATTAAATCCTCTAAACTGTCCCACTTCTCAATTATTGTAACAACATTAGAATTCAACTCCTGAGGGGGTAAACCTGTAGGAAGGTCTATGGTTGGAACATACTCTATACATCCTTTCTCTTCAAGAACCTTTGGAATATTGGATTTAAAGATCTCAATAAATTTTGACAGCTGACCTTTTTTCGTTTGTATGGATGCAATTACATTTATCATTTCATAACCTCCTTATGTAATATTAAACACATATTATGAGTTGGATTGATTTTCAAGCAGAAGCTTAACCCCAACGTTGTAAAAAATCTAAAATAAAGTTTTCTGTTTTTCAAACTGCTTTTTGCAACGCGTCCATAAAATGTAGTAAATCTTTTTTCACAGCCCGGTTTAATGAGAAGATATACATCGATCAATAAATTCACCAACTTTTGAACTGTGAGTCTCTTTATTGCTTTCCATCATTTCAATGCTTGACAAAGGCATGATTTTTACCATTTTTTCCATTATATCAATGCAGTGAAGATTGTCTGTTTTTGCACCGATAATCACAACAGGAGATTTGATATCTGATAATTTTTTCCATAAAGAGTAATTTCTAATTGCATAAGCATTTGCTTTTAACCTGGCAGGCTCGGCAGCATCAATCGTTCCGCAGTATTTTTTTACCTGATCAGGTTCATTTTTCTTGTCCAACCTGAAATAACTCAAATAAGTTTTTAATACAGGCCTTATTACAGTGTATAATATGGTCGGGATAAATTTTATTATAAATAAAATCCAGCCTGGAAAAGGAAAATCGCAAATAGGTGAAACCAGAAAAGAATTTACGGGCTGCCTCTTTTTTATAGAAAGATAATCAAGAATCACAGTGGCTCCCATTGAACTTCCGGCAAAGTAAAATGGTTGACCCTTGGGCACCATTTCATCAACTAATGTATCGATATCACGACTCATCTGTTCAATGGACAGATCAATTGTTTTCATATTTGGGATTTTTGCACTTCTTTTCTCCCGTGTTTCAACATAAAGAATTCTATATTTTGGCGCAAGGGTACTTAATACATCTTTCCAGCCATTGATCAATGATATCCAGCCTGCAACAAAAACAATAATAGGTTTTTCCGGATCAGGACTATTCGGTTCAAAGTCAAATATTTTTATTTCAACTTTATCCGGCAGACAAATCGTTTTTTCTTTTACACTGAAATTTTTGTTTACTAAAAAATTGTCAAACATAACTCTTCAATAAGAATTTGGGTTTCGGGTATAATTCAAGCAGCAGGATCATATTTCTTGACTTCTCTTTCCCATCTATCTCCTAATTGCATTTTGGCCATCTCAGCATCATAGTGAACCTGAATCCCTGTCCAGAAACCAACCGGCATTCCAAAATAACGCGCTAATCTTTGTATATCCTGTGGCAATTTTTTATAAAAAAGACCATTAACTATAGATTTGGTTTAATAGTGTAAAAGTCTTTCTGTACATTCAATTTTCATCAAAAATCCAGGATATGAGATCCTGGGGTTGAAAATGCTGGGTCAAACATTAGAATTCCTTTTTG
>JABIYQ010000186.1 GCA_018702715.1 Desulfobacula sp.
ATCAAGTCCCACACATCCGGCTATTAATACAAGGGGGGTGTTTGAAAAATGGGCGCTGGCAACACCCGTTAAAGCGTTGGTAAAGCCCGGGCCCGCCGTTACCATGGCAACCCCTGCCCTGCGCGTAAGTTTTCCCCATGCTTCTGCCATAAATAAAGCAGACTGCTCATGCCGGGTATCAAAAATTTTAACTTCAGATCCTTCAAGATATTGATAAATCGGTGTAATATGTCCCCCGCACAACGAAAAAATAGTGTCCACTTTCCTTTCAATCAATGCCTGGGCTACAAGTTCGCCTCCTGTTATTGTCTCTGCCATTTATTGTATTTCCCTTCTTCTAAAAATTTGGTAAAAAAAATTAAATTCTCTTGATTGTCTATAATCCTGCCTGCTTATACCCTTTCATAGTTCCATTAATTGCCCGCCACAAACATTCAAGGCCTGGCCCGTAACATAGGCTGACATATCTGAGGCCAAAAAAAGTGCCATATCAGCAACTTCCTGGGGTGACCCGATACGCCCCATGGGAATTGTTTCACACATCTTTTGTCGCCGTTCTTCAACAGTGGTATTGAAAAACTGCGCCTCCAGTTCAAATCCCCATTGTTTAAGATCTGTCATAACCTGGCCTGGACATATGGCGTTCACCAGGATATTCAGCCCTGCAAGCTCTTTAGCCATCACTTTGGTCAGCATGATCACTCCTGCCTTGGATACAGAGTAAGCTCCGTTAAAAAGTGCCGGTACCTTGCCTGCCCTTGATGCAATATTGATTATGTTACCCCCTTTTCCCTGCATCATGGGGACAATGGCCTTGGATACCCTGAAAACGCCATGTAGATTAACATCAATGGTTTTCATCCAGGCTATTTCATCATAGGTATGAATGCCATTGGGCACACCAAATGAGGCTCCGGCGTTATTGCATAAAATATCCACTCGATCAAACTTCTCCTGGATGACCGACACCATATCCAGGATGGCTGACATATTGGTCACATCAACATTGACTGCAAGAGTTTCTACCCCATACTCTTTATGCAGTTCCTCTCCGATCACTATCATTTCATCCATTGAACCGGTTTTTACATCAGTATCCAGGCCTTTTTCACTCCCATAGTCTGCGATAATGATATGACAACCTTGTGAAGCAAATTTTTTTGAGATGGCATATCCGATCCCGGACTTTTTGCCGGAGCCTGTGACCAATGCAATTTTTCCTTTTAGATTCAAGTCCATTTTATCCCCTTAAACGTTTTTATTTAATACTGTGAATCAATTTTTGAACACTATAATCAAAAAGTTTTTCATGGCTTTCCTTTTCAAGGATTGTCTTTTCAAGTTTTTTGAAATGAATCAATCCATGAAGGGTTCCCCAGAACATAATTGAAAATTTTTTTGGATCTTTTTCATTAAAAACACCTTTTTGAATTCCTTCATCTACAATATCCTTTATAAGCACCAATATTTTACGGCCTGACATATCAATTTGATTTTTCAAATCCGGTTCAAAAAAAACAATGGGAGAAGACAAAAAATAATTAATAATATCAAAATAATGTTTCTGTTCCTGGCTAAACTTATAATAAGCTTTTGCAATCCTTATTAATTTTTCCCCATGGTCAATATCTTTTTTTGAAATTTGAAAAATTATGGAATAAAGAAGTGTCACACCTTCTTTTTGCAGAGCAACAAAAATCTCCTCTTTATTCTTATAATAAAAATATATAGTGCCAACGCCCAGTTCAGACTGTTTTGAGATTCTGCTGATGGATATACTTTCGAGCCCTGATGAGAAGAGCAGTGTTCTGGCTGCATCTAGGATTTGATCTCTTCGAATTTGTTTTTCTAAGGCTTTTCTTTCTTTTACTCCCATCGCCACCCTTCTTAAAGTTTGGTTTCAATGCTCTGGGACTGCTCGATAAATATTGATTCATTTTTCGAACGCAATTCTATTGTTGATATATATTCTAAAAACCAGGTTTGTCAACTGATATTTAATACCCAACCGATAACCTGAGATTTTTTTGTTACAAGGCAGTTAATAATTCTAACCAGCGGAATACATTGAGTGTTTTGAGGTTACTTATTGCAAGTCGAAAATTACAAGTTGATTTTTTTGTTTAAGGCAATCTGATTTGCTGTTTTTCCACATCCCTATTCTGGCGGTATAAGATCACCACATGGCCTACCATACCGGCGATATTTGACTTGGTTGCTTTTGCAATTTCTTCGGTTAGAGAATTTTTCAGGTCTTTTTCTTTATAATCATTAAATTTCACTTTGATCAATTCAGTGGCCTCCAAGGCTTTATCAATTTCTTCAAGCAGTGTTTGGGTAATTCCTTTCTGGCCGATAAACGCCGCCGGGTTCAGATTGTGAGCAAGTCCTCGTAAATATTTTTTTTGTGTTCCTTTTAATTCTTTCAAATCATGCATCCTTTAAAATTTAATTTTTTAAGATGTCATCATATCATAAAAAAAATTAAATTAACAAAAATATCGCCATTTGGGTAAAATGCCAATATTAACAAAATCCCCAAATAGCAATTTTGAGAATTTATTTCCTGATCTGAGCAAAAATGTTTTTTAAGATATTTTCCTTTTAATGTAGTGCCGGCATGTTGACGAATATTTTTCAAACCTTATTGTATACGAATGTGGTATGATTTGACTTAGGACCGCAAAGCTTATAACTTGAACGAAATTGCTTGTCTTTTGGCCCATCTACTTTGTTGCATCAAAGGCCGAATACGTATAGTATGCAACCTTTAATGCGCCTTGTATATGGGCCACCAGATTTTAAAAATTGGCCTGCGCTATTTCTGCTCAACTTATTTCATTTGCGGTCCTTAATAAAAATTTTAACTTTTTAACAAGGACGGTTTTATATGGCTTTACAAAAAATAACCCTGAATGTAGAAGGGATGAGTTGCGGCCACTGCACAGGAATGGTCCAGAGAACTCTGGAAGAAATAGACGGTGTTTCCAATGTGTCTGTGGATCTTGATACAAAAAAGGCCTGTTTTGAAACAGAGACTTCAAGCCTCATTGACAAGGCAATTAAAGAAGTAACTGAGGCCGGATACAAAGCATCAAGCGCATAATGAATCTAAAAAATGTTTGCCTGAAAACCATCGATTTTTCAGGCAAGCATTAAATAAGGCCTGCAACCGAGTAAAAAACCCAGACAAATAATTGAACAGCTAAAATATCACCATATTGCTGTTAACTATGATAAATTCTAAACTTTTCATGGGTTCTCAAGTTTAAATTTCCAAAAAGTACTGTGTAAAAACTGATTAATATTTTAAGATCAAAGTACACCCTAATGTTGCAACGTTAGGGTACAGATGATGTACATTATCGGTAATTACCAATTGCAGCACGACCTGTACACCCTTTTTGGTACTGGATTTGAAAAGCGGATACAGGCTTGAAATTTTTATGCGGTATGATACTCTGATATTTAATTATTTTAAAAACAAAATGACTGATTATAATAAAAACAAAAAAACCGGCGTAAGAAGAATCCTCCTTATGGGTGTCTTTTGGAGAATATTATTTATTGAAGCCGCGCTCCTTATTTTTTCCCTTTTCTATAAATGGACCACGGAAGACGTAACCCACATAGACCTGTTCTGGTATGGTATAAGAATAATTATCATGGTGGTGATTATCATCGCGTTTATGATGATAACATTGGAAAAATTTTTAGGCCGCCGAATCATAACTCCGCTTGAAAAGATTGCCAAAGCCAACAAAAGGATCCAGGAAGACATAAACCAGGCAGGTCAGATTGAACTTTCAGATGATGCACCCAAGGAAATAAAAAGCATTGTAACCTCCCGAGGGAAAATGCTGGAAACCATCCTCAACGTTTCCGATGAGCGATTGCGACTGGTTAATTTTATACGTGAGACCTTTGGCCGATATCTTTCCAACAAGGTGGTGGATGAAATTTTAGAATCCCCAAAAGGCCGACAAATTGGCGGTACAAGAAAGATTGTGACAGTATTGATGACCGACCTGAGAGGGTTTACAAGCCTTTCCGAAACCAGGGACCCCGAGGAAATGGTACAATTGTTGAACCGGTTCCTGGAAAAAATGTCTGTTATTATCCATAAATATGACGGTATCATAGATGAAATTATTGGCGATGCAATACTTGCAATTTTTGGTGCG
>JABIYQ010000630.1 GCA_018702715.1 Desulfobacula sp.
AGGGCAAAAACGCCATCATGATTTTCCGGTTTGATGACCTTGACAGGGCCTTGAAAATTCTATCCGAAAAAAATATTAAAGTCTTCACCAGACAGGAACTCAGCAATTTATAGCTTAGGATCGGCTCCAAAATTACTTGACTTTTGTTTTCAAAATACCCAGTTTTTTAAGGGGTTTGGGAAACAATTTAGATCAAGTTATTTTGGAACGATTCCTTAAATACAAAAAGGGTGTAAAACAAATTGTTTTACACCCTTTTTGTTAAATACGTCTAACTAAAGCTGTATGGCTTAATGTCCACCAAGTGCTTTAACGGCAGGAGCGATAGCTGGATGAACAAAAAGAAGTATCATTGCAACAACCAGTGCATAAATACAAAGAGACTCGATCAATGCCAGACCAATCAGCATGTTTACCTGAATTTTACCGGCTGCTTCAGGATTTCTTGAAATACCGGCCATTGCGCCGTTCAAACCCAAACCCTGGCCAATGCCGCATCCAAAAGCTGCAATACCGATGGCAAGACCTGCTGCCCATACACTACCAACTAGAAATTCCATGTTTTACTCCTTAATATAATTAAAATGTAATAATATAAAATAACGGGCTTCTTCCCAGTTCCCGTAAAACTCTTATGTCAAGGCTATTGCCTTTTAATGTGCTTCTTCGATTGCACCTGCAATATACATGGTGGGCAGCAAGAAAAATACAATTGCCTGAATCAAAGAGACCAAAATACCCATTGCCATGATAGGCAGCGGCACTAAAAATGGACCGGCCAGTCCTAGTAAAATTAATACAACAAGTTCATGACCCATCATATTTCCAAAAAGACGCAGGGTCAGTGACAGGACTCTTGCCATATGCCCGATAACCTCTATAATGAGAAACAGTGGCATCAAGGCAGGAACAGGGCCTAAAAAGTGTTTGATGTATTTAATCCCATGCATTTTAATGCCGATCACATGACTCCATGTTACGGCAATAATAGCCAGGGCCACTGTGGTGTTAATCGCTGCTGTCGGCGGATAAAATCCGGGGATCAATCCAAACAGATTTCCCAAAAGGACAAACAAAAAGATGGTCAATAACAAGGGAAAAGATTTTCTTCCCTCATCACCGGTTATACCTACCATAAATTCTTCAAGCCCGGATATCAGAACTTCAAATACATTCTGTAGAGGCTTGGGGACCATGGAAATACTTTTTCCAGCCAGCCAACCTAAAATAATCAAAATAACCATCGCCAGCCACATATATGTAACATGCGGATGAGCCGCAGCCCATTCTTCCATTCCAAATATCCCGAACAATGACGTCATAAACAAATATGGATGCTCCACTTATACTGCCTCCTTGAAGAATATTTTTTTTAATTCAAGTGCCGTAGCCAAAAACACACTTGCAACAACTACGGAAAGGCCTGCCAAAAGGCCTACCGGGTGAACGATATGTTTCGATATCAGCAGGAAAATCAACACCCCGCTTATGGCAAATCGAATATAATATTTAACCAGAACATTGCTAACAATTGACCGTCCTTTTACTGATACTGTATCAGGATGAAACATGGTTTTTAATGTCCGTTTCAAAAGATGAAAATTGATAGCAACAATTAAACCGCCCAGGATGATGCCCATGGCAAATTTAACAGGGGTCATAGCAAGACCTATAATTCCTCCTATCAGAAGGATCAGCCAGTTAGACCTTGTTATAAAATCAATTAACTTTTGCAGGTCCTGCATTAATACTTTTTTCCCTTTTGCCCTGCTCTGTAGATATTGCTGAATCCTGCAGCAATACCGAATGCTAAACCAATAAGCAGCAAAACAGGCTGTGTATCAAATTTTTTATCCAGCCAAAATCCAATTCCAAGGCCGATGAAAATGGCAAGCGCCACTGATATTCCCAAGCTAGCAAAATATCCGAGTTCTCTGATGGTTTTACCGGTTTCCTTTTTCATCTTCTGCCTATAATAATTTTTCCTTTGGCTCTCAAAGATCAATTTATCTTGAAAGCAAATAACATATGCTGAATTTCAAGTCAATGTGAAAAAGCATTAAATTACGCTTAATAATCCTTCCTGGCTGTTCCGGGTAATTTTTGCTATTGTACGGGTGCATACATAGTTCAAATTCATTCTTTTTGCACAGGTTGAGAATCTTTTTTGTTCAGGCAGATGAGCTGCTTGCCATCAGGTTAAAACCACCGGTAAATGGTCGATATAGAGCCCTTCATGAGTTTAAACCATGGAAATAACACATGCAAACCTGCCCGTTGTTTTTTCTCCACGGAAAGAATAAAATTCCCCTGTATTACATTTTGTGCAGATTTCCATATTTTCAATATGCTCTTTTTTCACACCTTTTTTAAGGAGCTGGTCAAGGCTGATTTTCCAGAAATTAAAATTATCTTTGTTTTTGCTTTTATACTTCCATAAATCCTTAGGGATCTCATCCTTATAATTTATGAATTCAGAACAACAGGGACCAAGAGAAGGTGAAATACCGGCCATAATATTTTCAGGCCGACAGCCAAACTTAAGGAGCATTTTATCCAGAGTTTTGCCTATAATATTTTTAACACTTCCCCGCCACCCGGAATGAATATTTCCAATCACTTTTTTTTTATGGTCATACAACATCACAGCTTGACAATCTGCCACCTGGATAACAAGAGACACATTTTTTATATCAGTAATAATTCCATCTGCTGTAAAGGTTTCAATATTGGATAAATCTGTTTTTGATAAATCAATTTCATCCTTTTTCAACACTTTAATGGAATCCTTGTGCACCTGATTTAAAAAAACAAAAGGCGTTAACCCCATTTTTCTTATAATGATCTTCCGGTTTTTTGCAATAGTCAATTGCTCATCACCTGAATTGATACCGATATTCAGAGAGTTGAAAGCACCTGTACTTTTTCCGCCCGCCCTTGTAAATATGCCGTGAACTATGGAGGACTGATTTTTATAATGTTCAAACTCATAGATCTTGATATCATTGCTTTCCATAATAAAGATTACCGATACGTTCTATGATTTTTGTAGTGGAAATATCAGGTTCCAGGCAAACCCTTTCAATATATCCTCCATTTTTTTTTACAAAATCCGCTCCTATGATCTTATCTTCCGGCCAGTCCGCACCTTTAACAAGCACATCAGGACATATGGCCTCAATTAAAAGTTCAGGATCAGGCTCATCAAATACAACTACATGGTCAATACAGCTAAGAGCCGACACAACTATAGAGCGGTGATCCTGGCCTATCACGGGCCTTTTTTCTCCTTTGATTTTCTTTACTGAGCTATCGGAATTCAAGCCGAGAATAAGAATGTCCCCGAGGCTTGCGGCATGGGTCAGGTATTTTACATGACCCGCATGCATAATATCAAAACACCCATTCGTAAATACAATTGATTTTTTTGCATCTTTGTATTGCCTGGATAGTATTTTAATCTCTGAAAAGCCGGCAAGTTTATCCATATATATCTTTTCTCCGATCCTTACTGCAGGGGATTGATGTTCTGGCTTTTTTAACAAGGCCTGGATTAATATCTGCAAACGAAATTGTCTCACTGCTTCCAGTCTCTGTCAGGATATTTCCCATTGGATCGACAATCATGGACATCCCGGGAAACTTTAAATCGCCCTCCATTCCTGTTCGGTTTGAACAAACCATAAACAATTGATTTTCAATGGACCGGGCTTTGATCAGTGTTTTCCAATGCTCTTTTCGTGATTCAGGCCACTGGGCAGACACTAGGATCATTTGTGCATCCGCTAAACACAAAGATCTGGCAAGTTCTGGAAACCTCAAATCATAACAGATCATCAACCCAAGCTTTCCAAAGCTTGTGTCAATCGTAACAATCTTATTTCCGGCAGTGTAGTACAGATGTTCGCCCGTCAGCCTGAAAAGGTGAAGTTTTCTATATCTTGCCTTGATCTTTCCATCCACATCAATGAACACCATGGTATTGTATATTTGATCTTTTTCTTTTTCAGGAAGAGATCCAGCAATTGCAATCCGGTTTTTTTTAGCAAACAAAGAAAGGCTTTCCAGGATCTTTTGTGTGAAGATTGAATGTTTGCTTAAGCTTTCATTATCAAAAGAGCAGGAAAACATTTCCGGCAGGACAGCAAGAGTAACCTTTTTGGATACAAGTTTTGCAAGATGTCCAAGAACTGTATCCAAATTGGTTTCATTCTGCCCGCTTTTCACATCAAACTGAACAGTGCCTGCTTTAAAATGATTTTTCAAATTTTTTTCATCCCTTAAAATAATTTTTATTATCAGAATATTTGCCACATATTAATTTAATCTAAGGATATAGATTCACTATTTCATCGTCAATTCTTTTATCTACATCTTTCTTTTTGTTAACACAATACTATTAAAAAGGTATTCTCCCATTAATACTTGTAGCGGCTTGACTTTTCAGCATATATTAATTACTTTCTTTCTTAAGGAGTAGAATAAAAAAATTAATACTTGTGACTCCATTAAAAGGATTCACAAAATTATTCTAACTCGACTTAAGTATGACATCTTTATATAAAATTTCAAAAAGAGGGAAAAAATGACACCAATTAATTCTTTTCTCAAAGGCAAACACATACTGGCTGTTGACGATGAATGGGATGTCATTGAAACCATACAGGAAATTCTTGATGAAGCAAAAGTAGACTATGCACAGGATTATGAGACTGCTTTAGAAAAAATTCTTGAAACCCAATATGATCTTGCCATCCTGGACATTATGGGAGTCAACGGGATTAAGCTTCTTGAAGAGTGTGTAAAAAAAGACATTCCCGCCATCATGTTGACGGCAAATTCCATGAATCCACAGTCCTTGGTCGAATCCATCAAAAAAGGTGCTATTTCCTATCTTTCAAAAGAGCATTTAAGTGTACTTGATTCATTAGTAAGTGAACTTTTGAATAAACATAAACAAGGCAGATCCACCTGGAAATTTTCCTTTGAAAAACTGGGAAGCAGTTTTAACAGTCGGTTTGGTAACAACTGGAAAGATGACGACAAGGAATTCTGGGATAAATTTGATAAAAATTATTATATCTAATCAGAAATATTTTTAACTATTCAGCTCTTATGTTTGAAACCGCC
>JABIYQ010000594.1 GCA_018702715.1 Desulfobacula sp.
CTGTTCTGGATCGTACTTTCGGTCTTTGGGACTGTATCTTGAAATTACGGCAAAGGATCGACCATTGCCATAAAAAAGCGTGTATCCGCCTGATTGCAGGGAATGCTTTGTATAACCTGTTGAACGTGAAAAAAAGAAAATGGGGTGGTTCTTTTCCGGTACTTTGTCCACAAGTGAGATCAGGTCAATATCTTCTACCGGCATTGTCAAATCAAAGAAAATAACTAAAATGGCATTAACAGCAATTGAACATTCACCCAGGCGCAGTGGCAAATGCCGGGTATAATCAGTAATGGATTTGATTGTCCAGCCGTTTTGGCGTGGAACTAAAAAAGTGATATTATCAAGAAGAAAAGTATCTTTTTGGATGAAGATCGGGTCACTTTTTAACTGAAAAAAAGCAGGGTTGAGAAAGCCCTTTTGGTGCCAGACGGTTTCCAATTCAGGGTTTTTTTGGATTGCCATGGGACGGGATGTCATCTCCGGCAGCGCCGGAGGCAGCCTGAGACATCCTAAAAAAGATAATAAGAAGACGATGGAAAATCCAAATATAATCCGGTTCATGGGTTTAGAAATTGAACGATAGATTCAACAATGCATTATATTCCTGATAGTCTTTCCTACCGATGATACCACCAATTTTACCGGAAACAGAGCAGCTTTGATTGATATTGAAAAGAATACCGGCACCAAGATTTGCATCCAATGGCCGGTCATCCTTGTTTGCACTTGAATCATCATATGCCACTCCTCGTAAGGAGGCCATGACAGACATTTGTCCCCAGTCTATGCTTCTTACCAGACGTCCGCCAAGAGAGACCCGATGCACCTGGGTGTCTGTTTCAACATGGGTGATATTCACCGTGTCAACATAGGTATCTCGACTGTTAAAAGAACCTGACCAGCCCAAGCGGTGTTCCAGCCTCACCCGATCATTCAAGTAATAAAGGCCGTTAATGCCAAGGCCTATGCTTTTGCTATGGGAATCGTATGAGATTTCACGGAGAAGTTGCCCGGAAGATCCTACACCTTGAGTGTCAAACTTGGTTTTAGTGTAGCTCAAGCTGCCATCCAACCAGGCATTGGGTGTCTTAAAAGGTCTTAAAAAAAATGAAAGTTGACCCGTGTAACTATTGCTTTTTGAACCGCCGCCGCTGTCATCATCAGTATCGGAACGACCGAATCCCAGGCCGGGGGAGATGGAAAAATTCGGGGTCAGGCGATAGTCCATCCCCAAATTTAAGCTGCTATTGTTTCCTTTGCTGCCAGTTGTGCCGCTGTCATCCTTAAAAAAAGAGTTTGAAGCGCCCAGCGATAAACTGATATTTTTTAGATTAAGATAGCGGTTCGCATCCGGCGCCATACCGATCTTGGTTTGGTGCTGTTTGTTTTTGTTTAATTCATTACGAAGCGCTTCTACAGTTCTTAACAACTTTTTGTATTTTACTTTATTATTAAAAAATTCCTCTGATGATTGCGTTGCTTTGGAATCCAGGGCCTGTGCCTTTTCCGCGGCCTCATCAATTTTGTGTCTTTGGGCGATTGGAATGTCTATCAACTCTTGCAGCTGTTTTAGGGCCTCTTTCAAGTCGGATTTGTTATTATGCGATTTGATTTCATCTTTGATCTCTTCCACTTTTTTTTCTGCGGTTTTAATCGCTGCCTTGTCATTGGCCAGATTGGTTTGGGCCTTTTTGATTTTCTCTTTAAAAGCTTTCAACTTGGCCAAATCGGCTTTGTATTTTTTCATTTCCTCTTTTGATAAAGGAATTGATTCCCCCTCTTTTGTTAAATCTTTCCTATTGCCACTTTCTTGCTTCAATTGGTTCTCAAATTGTTTTTTTTGCGCTTTAAGGTCGCTGATTTGTTTTTCCCGGGTGCTTAAATTCTTATTGTATTGGTCTTCCTTTTTAAGTATGTCGTCATAGGCTGCTTCAAACTTTTTATCGTCTCTATCCATTCTCCTATAGGTACGCTCAATCTCTTTTTCTTTATCGGAAATCAATCCATCATATTTTTTTGTGAGGAAAAGAAATGAAAGACCAACTTCTTTTTGGTGGTCTGTTTTGGCTTTTTTCCATTCTATAATGGTATTATATCCCTTATTTTCTAACTGACTTATCTTCTTTTTCAAAAGTTTGAGGTCGTTTTCTTTTTTCTCAAGAAGCCGCTGTAAAACCTGCGGCCCCTGATCGTATGGATTCACCAGCCAAAAAGGAGTTTCAACCCCACTGTCGTTGTAAAACTTACCCAGGTCTACGATCAGATCATCAATGCTTGTTTTTCCGTTGGCACTCTTACCATTGACATAATCACACTTGCTGTTCGGGATGATAACGCCATCCCCGGGTGAGCATCCTAAACTGTTGCAGAAACAATACACAGCCGCCTGGGTACTCAAACATGTGACCGCTAAAAATCCAAAACATATGAGCAGCAGAAAAAAGAATTTTTTCATAGTATCTCCCTTGCTTGAAAGGTTAAGGCCTTGGTGCTTCATATTTGTTCGCGTGAAAATCAGGGTTTGATCTTTTATGCTATAGGATTGGGACTATTGATTTGTCAATAAAAAAAATGGTGATTCGTCTGGAGAAATCTATCAGCACCCATTAAAAATAGATTAAAAAAATATACACCCAAGATGTCGTTTCTATCAAACAAGGCGATTCGATTCTAAAAATATAAAGTGTTGTTTAAGAGAAGTCAATTTGTCATTGTTTCAATAAAAATAGGGGTGCGCTTCCCGCTTCATTTGAATTGTTTGACATTTTATATGAATGAATATATTATCCATGTAAATTATGAACAGGGATTTTCGATATGCATGGTTATGTACAAAGAATAAAAGAGAAAGAATTGCACAATGCACTTTCCCGCTCTCCAGCGGTAGCCATTCTTGGCCCCAGACAGTCCGGGAAATCAACAACAGCCAAAATGCTCCTCAAAGATATCCCTTCAGTTTATCTTGACCTACAGGACCGGGTCGATCGAAATAAACTGTCAGAACCGGAACTATTTTTTGACCGATATAGAGATAAGGTTATTTGCCTTGACGAAATTCAACTCCTTCCTGAATTTTTTTCTATCCTCCGGTCAGAAATAGATAAAGATAGAAAACCTGGTAGATTTTTAATTTTGGGCTCAGCTTCCCGTGATCTTATAAAACAATCAACTGAATCCCTTGCAGGTCGCATCGCCTATATTGATCTAACACCATTTATCGTTAATGAAGTTGCCAATATCTCAATATGGTCAGATATTTGGCTTCGGGGCGGTTTCCCTGAAAGTGCTCTGGCCGAAAATGATATGGACAGTTTTGACTGGCGCCTTGATTTTATTCGAACATTCATGGAACGAGATATCCCTAATCTTGGGTTTAACATCCCAGTCCAGATAATTGAACGTTTATGGCTGCTTTTGGCCCATTACCACGGTCAAACTGTGAACTATCACAAACTGGCAGCAGCAGCAGATATATCAATTCCGACATTAAAAAAATACTTGGGCATTCTGGAACAAACTTATATGGTTCGTTTGTTGCCACCAGCAGAAACAAACTTAAAAAAAAGACTGATTAAATCTCCTAAAATTTATTTACGAGATAGCGGAATTCTTCATGCGCTACTTGATATTGAAGCCTATGACTCTTTGTTGGCCAACCCGGTAGCCGGTGCATCCTGGGAGGGTTTTGTCATTGAAAATATTATAACAGAATATGATCGCTGGAAACCATCTTTTGTGAGAACCTCCAATGGTGCTGAAATAGATCTTATATTAGAA
>JABIYQ010000616.1 GCA_018702715.1 Desulfobacula sp.
AAAATATTATTACACGTGGATATAAGATTTCTATTCCAGGGTTACAAGGTTTGTAACAGAATTCAGGGTGCCTTTCACACATAATAACCAAATTTCATGTCTGTGTGTCTGGCTGGGAAAATATATTTCTGGTTGCGGGTTTTGGTTGCGACTTTGGATTTATGATGGGGTAAAATAGGGGTATAGGTAGAAGGATGAATTTTACAAAACCCCTGTTAATCGGCTTATTCAAAATCAGTAAGTTGCCTGGGGGACAAGTGGTCGCAAGTTCAAATTTTGCCGTCCCGACCACCACCAATTAAGGCTTTCAGCGATTTTTTTGATGGCTTTTCCAATGTTAAATTTCTATGGGGACAGACATTACAATTTTTGTTCCTTTTCCTGGTTCAGAATTTATTATTATTTCACCTCTCATATTTTTAAATCGTTCAGAAAGGCTGTAAAGACCGAAACCACAAAAATCAGATTTATTAATTGTATTTATTTCAAACCCGGAACCATGATCTTGGATTTTTATTAGAATAGTATTGTTATTTTTTAACAATTCAATTTTGGCTTCTTTTAAACCAGAATGTTTTATGACATTAATAATAAGTTCATTAACAGCTCTGTATATAATAATTTTATTTGCTTCGATTAAACGCACAGGATCATCAAGATTATTGATATATTCAATATCTGCATTGTGATCAAGAATTTGATTCGGCCCCAAAATCAGTGAGATGTAATTCCCCATCTATTTAATTCTTTTTATTTAATTCGATTCAACATTTTAAAATAATTTAATTCCCATTTCATTCCTGAAATTCTCAGTTATATCATTCATAGTTTTCATTTCTTTATAATTTAATTCTGTTGAGAGGTGCTATGGATCAAGTTTCATGTCTTTGCTGTGGTCGATTATTCACGCCGAGAAACAAAAACCAGAATTATTGTTCATCTAAAAAATGCCAGAAGACCCGCAAAGCGGATTGGCAACGTCATAAAATAAAAACAGATCCGGATTACAAAAGGGATCAACTGATAAGTCAAAACAAGTGGCTCAGTGCCAATCCTGATTATTGGAAAAATTACCGGTCAAATAATCCTGAGAAAGCGGAGCGGAACAGGGCTTTGCAAAGGCTGCGTAACAGGAAAAGAGTGAAGTATTCTCAACATCAATCCAAGTCAGATATTGCAAAGATGGACGTGAGAACACAAAGCTCAATGGCAGTAAATTCAAACCTCACCGGCCAGTTCTGGATGATGCCGGTGATTGCAAAGATGGACGCGACAAAAGTTTTTTTAAGAGTCGTATCAAAAGGTTATTGAAAATTGCAAAGATGGACTCGAGGACATATGCCTCCAACAAGTGATATGGCTTTTATATTTGATAATTTTATGGAGGTAAAAATCATGAAAAAGAGAATATTAAATCCGTGCCGGATCAGGAGAATAAACGGCGGCTTCAGTTTTATCCCTCACAGGTTTTTAACTGAAGGATTTTATGCGTGTTTAAGCAATGAAGAAAAAAATCTGTATATGTTCTTGGTGCTGGCCTCTGATAATAACGGCCTGTCGTATTACAGCAAAAAAAGCATCTGTACTTATACAGGGTTGTCCCATGACGTATACACTATTGCCAGAAAAGGGCTCATAGATAAAGACCTGGTTGAATTTGACGGCACCATGTTCCAAGTGCTTGATCTGCCACATATTCCCCCTGGAATAAAACTGTTATCCGATCTTGCACAACAGATTGGGAAAAGGATTTGATATGATTGATCAACAAACACTATTTGAAATCCACCGCCTAAAAGATATGGGGATGTCCAACCGGGAAATCGCACAGGCTATCGGTTGTAGCAGAAAAACCGTATCAAAGTATATCGCCAATCCAGAGTTAAAACCAATAAAAAGGAAAGGCAGGACACTGAAACTGGGACCGCACCATGATTATATCCATGAAATAATAAACAAATATCCAAAGCTCAAAGCCCCTGTTGTTTTACGACAGATACAAAAGAAGGGTTTTGATGGTGAAATAAGCATTTTGAGAGATTTTCTGCGTAAAATCAGGGGACAATCTTCAGTGCGGCAGGCGTATTGCCGATTTGAATCAGAGCCCGGACAACAGATGCAGGTTGACTGGGGGCATTTTGGAACCATCACTTACGGAACAACCAAAAGAAAACTGTATGGGCTTGCTGTTATCGAATCCTACAGCAGGATGCTTTATATTTCTTTTACCCACAGCCAGAAACAGGAGGCTCTTCATCAATCTTTGTTTGATGCCTTCAAATATTTTGGTGGTACTCCCAGAGAAGTGGTCGTAGATAATATGATCACAGCTGTGACGGAACGGACAGGTTCTTTGATACGTTTTAATGACAGCTTTCTTGAGTTTTTGCTCCCCTTTGGTATCAATCCTGTGGCATGCAATATCAGGTCTCCCCATGAGAAAGGAAAAATAGAAAGGAGCATCCATTACATCCGGCACAACTTCTTGCCATTAAGAGAATTTAACAACCTGCCAGAGCTCCAGTCCCAGGCTATGGCATGGCTGAACAATATTGCCAACACCAGGACACATAGTACCACAGGAGAGGTCCCGGGAAAAAGGCTTCAAAGTGACCATCTTAAAAAGTTGCCGGATATTACTCCTGATTATAGGGGAATACACCCCCTATATGTCCATAAAGATTTTGCCGTAAGATTTGATTACAACACCTATACTGTTCCTGTCTGGGCGATCGGTAAGACTGCTGTCCTAAAAGCTGATCAGGAAAAAGTATGGATATATTATAAGACCCGGTGCATTGCCGTCCATGCCCGGTCCTGGGATAAAAAACAAAGGATCGAACTCGAATCCCATAAATCCCAGGTTCATAAGCTCAGGAAACGAAGGCTTGCGGATAAAAATGTACTTGCCTTTCTGTCTTTGGGACAGACAGCGCTCGATTATTTGAACGAACTTGAAAAAGCAGGGTCTTCATTAAAAAAAGACATCATCCGGATACTGACCCTGAAAGATGAGTACGGAGAAAGTTCTGTAATTATAGCTCTGGACAAAGCATTGGATCTAAAATTATATGGTGCGGATTATATCCAAAATATCCTTTACCAGGAAATGACACCCAAAATCTGTCATCCACCTGTGAGACTGAAAAAGGATACGCTCAACGAGATAAGACTTTGTTCTCCCAATCTGGCCGAATATGATGCCCTGATCCTCAAGAAAAGGAAAAAACCATGAATACCGTTGTAGAAAAGTTTAAAACATTAAGACTGAAAAATTGTGCACAAAACATAGAAAACATTATTGAACAGGCAAACCAGAAAAATCTGTCACCCCTTCAAGCCATTGAACGGTTAATCGATATTGAAATCGAAGAACGGAACAAGGCCAGAATGGCTCTAAGGTTCAAGCAGTCCAGGCTTGATACAAAGCTCACTATTGATCAATTTGATTTTAATTATCACAAATCCCGGCAGGCTCAAAAAAGTATAATCTTAAGCCTTATGGACCTTGAATTTATTGAAAAGAAAAAAGATGTCATCATGATTGGCAACCCAGGCACAGGAAAGAGTTATCTGGCCAAATGTATCGCCTTTGCTGCGACCCAGGCTGGAATAAAAACGCTTTTTACAACTGCTATGGATATGGTCAATCATTTGATCGCAGCTGAAGCTGATCATAATCTACTCAAAAAGCTTAAATATTATCAAACACCGGATATTTTAGTGGTTGACGAGATCGGGTATCTTCCGCTTGGCCAACAGGGATCAAATTTGATCTTCCAGGTCATCAGTGCAAGGCATGAGAAAAAATCTACAATGATTACAACCAACCTGCCATTTGCCCAATGGGGAAACATTTTTGACAGCACTACTGTTGCCACAGCGATTGCCGACCGTCTTGTTTACAACTCTGAGATCCTTGTTCTGGAGGGCCCAAGCTATAGAAAGAGGAAATAATCAAAGATGATTAAAAACTGAAAAGTCGGTTTGTTTTTTTTACCGATATATAGAGCCCCTTGATCCTTTCTTTAAGTATCAAATATGGATAGGTGCGCCCGGACTCAGGCGTGGGGCATTGCAAAATCCTGACTTTGGGGCAAAAGTGAATCCCTGATCACAATCTGCATGGTATTTTTCATTCATCTCTTCAATTAAGAAACCTAAAGAAATATCAATATCGAAATCTTTTAAAATTGGCGGACAAAGCTGAAAGATCATCATACGGATTTCTCTGATCGCATGTTCAATATGTGCTTGAATCTCAGATAACCCGCCTAAATCATATACAGAATCGTGGTCTTTTATATCTTTGAGTCTTGAAACACTTATTGCAAGAATCTGGGCAATGCCGTCATGAAGATCAGATGCGAGATTACTGCGCTCCATTTCTTCTGAATAGACAAGATGCTCATTTAATCGCATCAAATCATTTGTTCGCTCTTTCACTTTTTTATTAAGCGTATTATTAAGCTCAATCAACTTTTCTTCGGCCAGCTTATGTTTGGTTATGTCTTCATGGATTATTATTGCACCGATAACTTTATTATCTTTGAATAAAGGGACACCTCTGATATTAAAAAAACGACTGAGCCCTCCAGTCGTCAAAGGGTAATGGACACTCTTTAAGTTTATTGATTCTCCATTAAGGACACGTTTATGTTCATCCTGAAGTCCGGCAGCTACAACACTGGGGAATTCTAAAATATTGTAGTTTAAATAGTCTTTTCTGGCTGTTTTCCCTTTACCGATATGACTAACATGGTAAGGATTAATGTCTTTTATTTTACCATTTTTATCAAGCAATACAATTGACGCTGGAACAGATTGAAATAAGCTTGAATATCTTGTAGATAACTCTTTAATTATGGAATCATCTCTTATTCGAAGTTCAGCAATTTCGGTCTCTAATTCAACAATCCTTTGTTCTATTTCTTCATATGTCGGTTTTTTTGACATTAAAGATCCCCAATTTATTCACTACTATATTGTTCAGATCCATCCGTTTGTTGCACTGACAATATCAAGGGGCTTTGAAAGTTTCAAGGCCCTTTTAACAAGGAATCAATCCTTTTTTTTGCATTTGTTATAATTAAAGCTTTTTTAGTGTCTCAATAATTTTTGACGGCTCAAGTCTGAGTGTATGGTTGATTTCAACAAAGTCCAGTACGATATTGCGGTTTTGGTCTATTACATAGGTGGCTGGAACAGGCAGTTCAAAGCTGTCATCTCCATTGGCAGCAGGCAGATCAATACCAAAGTTTGCATACACAGGGCGCAATATTTCAGGCAGAGTGAATACCAGGCCGAAATCTCTTGATATCCTGTTTCCCACATCACTTAATATATGGAATTTGAGGTTTTCTTTTTTTTGGAGCGAAAGACTCTGGTCAGATAATTGTGGGGAAATGGCAACAAGTTGGGCTCCAATAGATTCTATGGTGTCAAGTTCAAGCTGCAAAGACCGCAGCTCTAGATTACAATAGGGTCACCAGTTTCCCCTGTAAAAATTTATGATAACCGGCCCTTTAGAAAGAAGGGCTTTTGATGAAACGGTTTCACCCTTTGCATTTGACAGTTCAAAATCTGGTGCTAAATCTCCTTTTCTTTTTGAATGATCCAATATATCGGCATGCTGTAAATCTTCCATGGCATCTGCCATAATTATTGCAGTCTCTTTTGGGATCATTTTCATTGACTGCTCTTTCAAAGCATTTAATTCATCTTGAAGTCCCATATTACCTCCATAATTAAAATTTAGTCTCTCGGGGTTAATCCCCCGCAGCCCGCGTTGTTACAAATGAGATTGAGTTGTCAATACCCAGCTTATCGCGGCCGGGTTGTTCATTTATTTTGACTGACAGACAATTTTTTATAATACGCTCAACCTTAATCAAGTTAAAGGATATTCTTATAATTTTCAAAAAGTTCTTGTATTCGTGTTTCAATTTCACAATAGAGAATATTCAATCGATTTGCTATTTAAAGTCATTTTAAAGATTTGCCACACCAATTTTAGCCTCCTTATTTCACCTTGACTTTATGATTTAAATCAAATAATCAAATTAAATATTTTACTTTGAGAAATTGGAAAATTTTATAGCAAAAACTAAAGTAAAATTACAAATTGGCATGGACAGATTAAACAGAAATTCAAAGGTAGCGTTACAGCCAAATAACCGGGAGGGAACGAATCGATGAAATTGGACAGGCTGGCATTGTTAATAGTATTGTTGGTTTTATTCATTTCTTTAGCGCCTGCTGCTGCCAAAGACAATTCTGATAAAAAAGATCATAAAACTATTGAAGCTGGTGACCATGCCCAAACCACTTCAGACCACGCACAGGACAAGGGTACACACGGTCATGTAAATTTAGGAGAGACGCTGCCGCTGTACACCTGTATCCCCTTTGCATTCATGTTATTATCAATTGCTCTGCTTCCGCTGATAGCAGAAAATTTCTGGCATCATCATTTTGGTAAGATTTCCGCATTCTGGGCAGCCTGTCTTGCGATTCCCTTTATTACTGTTTATAAAGGCATTGCAGTTTATGAAATTTTACACATAATTTTAGCAGATTATGTTCCCTTTATTATTCTTTTATGGGCGTTGTTTACTATTTCCGGTGGTATTTTATTGAAAGGAACATTAAGAGGAACTCCGGTTGTCAACACGATTATCATCCTGATCGGTACCATCCTTGCTTCATGGATGGGGACGACAGGGGCAGCCATGCTCTTGATCCGACCCTTTTTAAGGGCAAATGCACATCGACAGAATAAAACCTTTATGGTGGTATTTTTTATTTTTCTGGTAGCGAATATTGGCGGATCATTGACACCTCTTGGCGATCCACCACTTTTTTTGGGATTTCTCCATGGCGTCAGTTTTTTCTGGACCTTTAATATTTTACCCCATATGCTCACTGCAGCCATGATTTTGCTGGTAATTTATTTTATCCTTGACACATATTATTACAAAAAAGAAGGAGCAAAAGCTCCGGATGACGGTGAAAAAAAGCCCTTGCGCCTGGTTGGGACCTATAATTTTCTGTTTCTCGGGGGTGTGGTGGGTTCTGTTTTAATGAGCGGCGTTCTTGATTTGGGAGAAATTTCAACTTTAGGTATTCACAGGCCTATTCAGGATTGGCTCAGGGACGGACTTCTCATCATTTTTGGAATCGGTTCTCTTATGGCAACACCAAGGGTTTTGCGGGAAGAAAATGAATTCTCATGGTTCCCGATTATAGAAGTTGCCTATCTGTTTATCGGAATTTTTATCACCATGGTTCCGTGTCTGCTATTGCTTAAGGCAGGTCCCAATGGTGCCTTTGCATTTCTAATTAATGCAGTAAAAGAACCGGTTCACTATTTCTGGGTGACAGGATTGCTGTCGGCCTTTCTGGATAATGCACCCACCTACCTGACCTTTTTTAATACAGCCCTTGGCAGCTTTTATGCCGGTATGGCGGAAAGCAATGCTGTTCCACTATTAATGACGGAAAATGCAATATATCTTAAAGCAATTTCAACTGGAGCTGTCTTTTTCGGCGCCTGCAGCTATATAGGTAATGCACCCAATTTCATGGTTCGATCCATAGCTTCAGAAGCAGGAACACCCATGCCAAGTTTTTTCGGATATATTTTAAAATATTCGTTAATTTTTTTAATTCCAACCTTTGTTATTGTAACCTTTATTTTCTTTTAATATACTGTCTTTAGAGGAATTAAAACCTTGAATAGGAGAAAAACAGTCAATGAATATCGATCTTAAAGGTTTAAAGATAGCCATAATTGGTGGAAACAGTCCATGTAAGCAAATCCTTGAAATATTATTGGGCCCGGGATTAAAAGAGTTAGAGCTTCAGGTCCTTTTAATTGCAGATACGTTGACTCAGGTTGAGGGGATCAAATATGCCCAGGAAAAGGGCGTGTCGGTAACCATGGACTATGGTCAAATATGTAAGCTTTCGGGTATTGATGTTATTTTAAAATTAAAAAATGATGAGATATTGAGCTGTATACTGGAAAAGGTGAATACGGAACATGTCAGCATTATTGACCTTGATGCCCACAAGGCCAAGGCATTTTTAAATTTTTTACAGGCGGAAGAAGAAAGATTAAGGATAAAAAGGAAAATTCAGTCCGATAAAGTTGATAGATTGGAAATTGTAAAACTGTTTGATCAATTTACTGCCACAATTCAAGAGAATGCCGAGGAAGAGAACAGACACCTGAAAGATGAAAAAGAAGATCTGATAGAGATGGAAAAAGAGTTGTCCCAAATCATTCAGGGAAGCATGATTCCAACTTTTATCATCAACAATGAACATATTCTTACTCACTGGAATCGTGCCTGCGAAGACCTTACAGGACACAATGCCTATGAACTTGTGGGTACAGACCGGCAGTGGGTACCTTTCAGATCTGCTAAAAGACCGACAATGGCTGATGTAATTGTGGGCGAGATGTCTGAAGAAGAGGTATCAAAATATTATGGTGGTGCCTGGCGAAAGTCGGGTCTGATTGATGAGGCCTATGAAGCAGAAGAATTTTTCCCCCATCTGGGTGAAGAGGGAAAATGGATATTTTTTACTGCAGCACCTATTAAATCTCCAGATGGAAAGGTAATCGGTGCCATAGAAACACTAAAAGATCTGACAGAAGACAAAAAAACCCAGGAAGAATTGGAATTGCAGGACAAGGAACTTTCCACTCTCTATGACAAGTATAAAAAATCAGGAGAAATATATCGGTCGTTATTTAATAATAACCCAAACCCTATTTTTATCATAGATCACCAGACTTTAGAGATACTGGATGTGAATAACCGTGTGGTTGAAGAATATGGATATAGAAAAACAGAACTTTTAGGCACTTCTTTCCTTGATTTCGGTGATAAATCCGATGAGACCATTGAAAAAGCATTGAAAGGACTAGTTGAAGACCAGTCCATACTTTTTACCAAGAAAAAGCATTTTAAGAAAGATAAGTCTTCTTTTTTTGTCAATGTTAAGGTTGTAAATACTACATACAGTCACAGAGATGTCCTGATCGCCTCAGCCACTGATATCACGGAAAGTGTAGAAAAAGAGACCCAGTTGATCCAGGCTGGAAAATTGGCTACCCTGGGAACCATGGCAGCCGGAATGGCCCATGAAATAAACCAGCCATTGAATGTAATACAGATTTGCTCGGACCTGATCCTGAAAATGATTAAAAAAGGGCTTAAAATTCCAGATGATGAACTGGTTATTATGGCCAACGATATCATTGATAATGTAGCCAGGGCGGCTGGTGTTATAAAACATGTCAGGGATTTTGCAAGACAATCTGAAAGAGACCTGAAAAAATTAATAATAAATGATCCGATCAATGATGTATTCAAGGTTTTAGGGCATCAGTTGACGGTTCATTCAGTAAAGGTGAATCTTGATCTTGATCCACAAATCCCTGAAATCCGGGCTGAACACAATCGTCTTGAACAGGTTTTTATTAATCTTGTGACCAATGCCATTGATTCCATGGATGAAAAAGCTGAAAAACAAGATGCTTTGATAGAGAAAAATCTTTCAATTAAAACTTTTGTGGAAGAAGGCTGGGTTATAACCGAAGTGTCTGATACTGGTATAGGCATGACCGATGAGGTGAAATCAAAGATATTTGAACCTTTCTTTACCACAAAAGAAACCGGTAAAGGGACCGGTCTTGGGACCAGTATCAGTTTTGGAATTATAAAAGATTACAAAGGAACCATTGATATAATAACTGAGTATGGTAAAGGCGCTACCTTTATCATCAAGTTCCCAGCAATTGAATAGGAAATAAATTATGTCAGCCAATAAAATATTAATTGTTGATGACGAAGAAATCATTGTCAAATTACTTGCCATGTCTCTTCGTAGTGACGGTTATGAAATAGTCACAGCCAATAGTGGTGAACAGGGACTGGAAGTTTTTAAATCTGAATCACCCGATATTGTTGTGACGGATATAAAAATGCCGGGAATGGACGGTCTTGAATTATTAAAAAAGATCAAGGAAATTGATTCTGAAAAAGAAGTGATCATTGTAACCGGACATGGAGATATTGATTCAACCATCACGGCATTGCAGTATGGAGCCAGCGATTTTATCAATAAACCTGTCAGAGATGAGGCTCTTGCCATCGCTCTTGAGAGGGCAAAAGCAAAGATTGCTATCAGAAAAAAGCTTGAAGAATATACTGAGAATCTTGAAATTAAAATTGCAGAGGCTACTGAAGAGATCCGAAGAAAATCAAATTTTCAAAGACTCTTAATAAAAAGTTCCAACGATGCCATAGTTGCTTTTGATCATGACTGGAAAGTAGTTGTGTACAATCCCGAAGCCGAAAGTATGTTTGGCGAGACTGTAAAAGATGTCAGAAATAAAATGACCATAGATGATCTTTATACGCCAAAAATTGCTAAAATATTTAAAAATCAGGCCAAAGAAGATAAACAGCAGAACACACTTCCATGGAAAGAAAATATAATAAACACCAAAGATGGAAGACAAATACCGGTTCGGTATACAAGTAATGTGCTTTATAAAAAAGGCGAATTTGTAGGAACAGTTAGTTTTTTTCAAGACTTAACAGAAATAAAAAGACTTGAAAAAGAACTGGTTCAGTCGGAACGCCTGGCTGCTGTGGGGCAGACAATAAGTGGTCTTGCACACTATGTGAAAAATATTCTCATAGGACTTAAAGGTGGCAGTTATGTCGTTGACGTGGGTATTAAAAAAAATAATACAGACAAACTTAAAACAGGTTGGGAATCAATTAAGAAGAATATCAAAAGGGTGGGAGATTTAACCCAGGACCTTTTAACCTATTCCAAGCAGCGAGAACCTGAATTTGAAGAGTGCATACCCAATGATATTGCCAATGAAGTCATTGAATTGGTAAAAGATGTCGCAGGATCAAATGGAGTGATCATTTCAAAAGAATTTGACAATGGTATTGGCAAGGTCGTTGCCGATCCGCAAACCATTCATCGATCATTGCTTAACCTTATTAATAATGCCCTTGATGCCTGTATTGATGATGAAGATATTTCCAAAAAGCATGGGATAAAGGTGAAAACCTATAAAGATAAAAATAATTATTTTTGTCTTGAGGTTAAAGATAATGGCTGTGGTATGGATAAAGATACTCAAAAGCAGCTGTTTAACCCCATGTTCAGCTCAAAAGGTGGAAAAGGTACAGGTTTGGGGCTCCTTGTAACAGGAAAACTCATAGAAGAACACAAAGGCATAATTGAAACTGAAACCAGTAAAGGTATTGGAAGCACATTTAGGATTAAACTTCCGTTGGAAAAACCAAATGCGGTTGATGAAGATTGACCAAGGAGGATAAGTTATGAGTAAAAAGGTACTTGTGGTAGATGATGATCCAGATGTCAGATCATTTGTTGTCACAGTTCTGGAAGAAAACCAGTATATACCTTTGGTCGCTCAAGATGGTGTAGAAGGTTTGGAGATGATCGAAAAAGAGCAGCCTGACCTGGTGATTCTCGATGTGTTGATGCCTAGAGGAAGCGGGATTCGATTATATCGAAAGTTGAGAACTGATGAGAATCTTAACCACATACCCATTATCATGTTTACAGGGATCGCCTTAAGGTCTTTTCTAAAATCTCAAAAAGTACTTGATGAATTTAAGGGTGGGGAAGTGCCCGAACCGGATATTTATCTGGAAAAGCCGGTTGAACCTGAAGAGTTGGCCGCGGCAGTTAAGAAAAAACTTGGATAATCAATAGATATAAATATTGAGATTGGAGAAATTATGAAAATAAGAAAGTTGCTTTTTGTGACAAAGTTTGAGGAACTTTGTTATGATGCGCTGAATTCGTTATTAGCACTCAGAGGTGCAGCCCTGGAACATGTTGTCTTTTTAAATGTTATTGAAAGAGACAAAGTCGCAATGAAAAGGGGGAGCGGCTATCTTAAGGAAGAGGAAGTTAAATTAAAAGAAACAGCTAATATAAGGTTTATAGACTGGGCGGAAAATTTATTTGAAATGGGTCTGGAAGTTGGGGCCTATATGGAAGTGTCTTTGCTTATTCCTGAAATTCTTAGAGTTGTTGAAAAAGAATCCCCGGATCTGATTGTGATTGGTCGTTCCCATAAAGGAACTTTGGAACAGCTTTATGCAGGTTCCGATGTCATGGAGTTGGTTCGTAGAACAGAGGTTCCAATCCTGGTATTCAAACATATGATTGACGATAATATTGTTCCTGAAAAATTATTTGAGCGACCTTTATTTGCCACAAATTGGTCAAAAACAGATCAAAAGGCCATTGAGTACATAAAAGGATTAAAAGAAGTTATAGGTGAAATCCATATTATGCACGTGGTTAAGGACAGTGCCCTTAAAAGTTCTGATACCCACGAAGTTCAAAAAGTCAGAAAAGCGGAACGCAAAAAGCTGGATATTCTTTGTGATGAGCTTGAAGATGCGGGATTAAATGCAAGGCCTCATGTATATGTCGGTGATCCTCAAAAAGAGATCGAAAAAGCAGCAAAAGAATACCAGGCCAGTATGATAATATTGGGTTCCAGTGAAAAAGCAGCTATTATAGAGAGATGGACCGGTTCCATTTCAAAAAATATAGCTGATAAATCCATTTTCCCATGCCTACTCATCCCTGGTAAAAAAGACATTTAATTTTACCTTTTTTAATTCTGGCCTTTAGGTTAGTTCTGACCTTTAGGTTAGTCCTGACCTTTAGGTTATAAATTTGAGCTTTGTAAAATTTGGCTACTATATAGCTGAATTTTATGAGCTTTAGTTATTGACTCAAAATCATACTTTTGATATAGACAAGCCAGATCAAAAAGGGGACAGATTTGAAATGTTTCAAATCCGTCCCCAAATATGTTATAGCATTGTTGCTATTCTAGGGATATATTATGAAGCTTCTATTTATAGATGATGAACAGACATTTTTAAAATACCTTGCCAAACGACTTGTTCTTGACGGGTTTACAGTAAAAACGACTTTTTCCGGCGAAGAAGGAGTAGAAGCAGCCTCAAAAGAAGATTTTGATGTAGCTTGTGTGGATTTGCAAATGCCTGGAATTGATGGGATTGAAGTCCAAAAAAGATTGAAAGATTTGCAACCTATGTTACCTTGTATTGTTCTCACAGGGCATGCAAGTGTTGAAAACGCGCTGGAAAGCGGTAAGTATAATGCATTTAAGTTTTTATCAAAGCCCGTGGATATGGATACGCTTATAGAGACCATAAACGCTGCTTACGATCACAGAGTTCAATTGGAACAATCATCTTCCGGATATGATACCTCTCAAACAGGAACCAAAAAAGAAGGCACCATAGCCAAACTTTACGGAAAATTCCGTAAGTTGTATGGTGTTGAAAAATAATTTTCTTTTAGCTTGACCATATCCGGGGAGGGTAGTTCATTGACTGATGCCAATAAAGGTATTGCCGAAGAAACAGGCAATACAAGAGCCAGATTTTTTAAATCATTTCTTTCTTTTCTGATTACATTTGTTTTTATGTTTGTAACCTGGATCGTGCTGTCAGGAAAGTTTGATCCATTATTATTATGGCTTGGCGGGATTTCAAGCTTTTTTGTGGCATACTATTTTTATGATCTGTTATTTCCTGCCATGGAGCAGGGCTATTTTAAAGTATTTTTTAGATTTATAAGATATACTCCCTGGTTGATCCTGGAAATAATTAAAGCCAATTTTCACCTGTTGTATCTGGCCTTTCATCCAAGAATGAAAGATTTAATTGATCCACATATCTTTACTTTTAAAACCAATTTAAAATCTGATATTGCCATAACCACCCTGGCAAACTCCATCACCCTGACCCCTGGAACCATTACAGTAACATCGGATAGTGACGGTGTGTTCAGGGTACATGCCATTGACCGGGAATCTGCTAAAGGCCTGCCCGGCACCATGTTAAAAAAAGTAGCACAAGTTTTTGGAGAGAAAATATGACCACTTTTTTTTTAAGCGTTGCATTGGGATTATGTTTCCTAATGCTTTTTGCATTATACAGGGCCTTATTCGGCCCCACAGTTTTGGACCGGCTTATTGGTGTCAATGCCATTGGGAGTAAAACAGTTGTCCTTCTGTTACTTATCGGTTTTCTTTATGAGCGCATTGATATGTTTGTGGATATTGCATTGGCATATGCATTTTTAAATTTTGTGGCTGTACTTGCCGCATCCCGCTATTTCCACAAGAGGAAAGGACTTTACGAAGAATCCTTTATGGATTGATCGTCAAATGGGAGTTACAATGAATATACTGGACATACTTGTTGTTTTGTTCTTGATTATCGGTTTATTCTTTTTTCTGGGTGGTGCTGTCGGCATTATCAGGATGCCCGATTTTTACAGCAGGCTACATCCGGCAGGCAAACTGGATAGCCTGGGTATTTTTGCAATGGTGATGGGATTAGCCATATACAATCTACACCATTTTTCCTTTGAAGCCCTGCTGCTTTCAGTAAAGATGTTTTTAATTGTATTTTTTGTGTTTCTTTCAAGCCCCACTGCAACCCACTCTATTGTTGATGCAGGGATGCGGGCAGGATTGAGACACTGGACTAAAAAGAAACGAAAGGGTTAATCATGCACTGGCCAATTGATTTGATTGTGTTAACCTTTGTTATTTTTTGTGCCATAGGTGCCATATCTGTCAAAGATCTGCTTGGAACAGCTATTTTATTTGGTGCGTATTCATTTATGATGTGTTTGCTCTGGGCTGTCATGGGCGCAGTTGATGTGGCCTTTACAGAAGCCTCTGTAGGTGCAGGCGTCAGCACGGTATTCTTTGTTGCCGCAGTTTTCCGTACGAGCAGGAGGACAAAAGATTGAAAGTTTTAGGCTTTATCATTGTTTGTTTGACAGGTGCTTTATTGTTATATGGTACAGGAGAATTTCCTGACTGGGGTGATCCTGCCTCTCCTGCCTCCACCCACCTTTCAAATGATTATATTGAAAAAGTGGTTGAACAAACCCAGGTTCCTAACCTTGTAACTGCAGTTCTTGCGGATTATCGCGGATTCGACACCATGTTTGAAACTGCTGTTGTTTTTTGTGCAGGTTTGGCCTGTTTTCTTTTATTAAGAGATTTTAGAGAAAAAAAAGAACGGTTTTATCGGCATACTCCCACAGGGGTTATTCTGCATGTAAAAGACAGTAAAAAAATTTTAAAGACAGGAAAAGAATTTGAGCACATGGATAAGGATTGGGTTCCTACTGATCTTATTATCAAAACTGTGTGCAGGATTCTAATTCCGTTTATCCAGATCTATGCCCTTTATGTAGTGGCCCATGGAGATTTTTCCCCTGGAGGGGGTTTCCAGGGCGGCGTTATTTTTGGGTCAAGCCTGATTCTTTTGGCCATTTCCTATGACTTAAAAACACTTGTTCAGAGGGTCAAGGAAAAAGTTCTTGGCATTTTTGCGGCGGTCGGGGTTTTAGTTTATGTCGGTATAGCAGCCATTTGTATGCCCATGGGCGGAAATTTTCTGGATTATGCAGCGCTTGCGCCTTTATTGCCGGGAGATCCCCATCATATAAGAGCCTTAGGAATGCTTGGTGTTGAAATTGGTGTGGGAATTGCTGTTACAGCTGTAATGGTCATCATTTATGTTAATATTGTTTCTGAAGGCAGACACGATGAAGGACTATAGGTAAGATTATGGAAGATTTATTAGCCCTGATAGTGGCAAAATACAACTATTGGCTGTATGTGGTTTTAATGATGATCGGCCTTTATGCCATGATTGCAAAAAATAATCTGATAAAGAAACTGGTGGGAATGAACATCTTTCAAACGGCTATTATTCTTTTTTACGTCTCCATTGGATACAAGCAGGATGCCACCATACCTATTATTCAAAATGCCCATGGCGGACAAGATGCCCACAATGCCGTGATCCATGCAGCAGATTATATAAATCCTTTACCCCATGTTTTAATGCTGACCGCCATCGTAGTCTCTGTTGCTACTTTTGGCGTTGCAATGGCCTTAGCTGTAAGAATTTACCAGCGGTATCAGACTCTGGAAGAAGATGAACTCAGGATGCGCCTAGTTGATATCGGGCCGGAAGAATAAACTATGGATAATTACCCTGCACTAATTGTTGTAACACCACTTTTAGCCGCTCTTTTAGCCGGGCTTGCCGCCTGGATTAAAGAACGATTATCATATCCAATTGCTTTGATTGGTCTTGCCATCTCAATGTTTGCTGCATTTAAAGTTTTGATGCAGGTTATGGCTCAAGGAACCATAACTTATAGAATGGCCGGATGGGCACCGCCAATGGGCATTGAATATTCAATTGATCTTTTAAATGCCATGGTTTTGATGATTGTTGCAAGTATTGCCTTTTTTAATTTGATTGCAAGTTATAAAAGCGTTGTTCAGGAAACAAATGACAGAGCGGGTTCATTTTATACGATTTATCTTTTGTTTGTCACGGGACTTTTGGGCGTCACAGCCACAGGTGATCTGTTTAACCTGTATGTGCTCATTGAGATCACCTCATTAACCAGCTATGCCATGGTAGCCCTGGGAGACAGGGACAGAGGACCGCTGGCAAGTCTGAATTATGTTTTTATAGGGGTTATTGGTGCCAGTTTTTATCTTTTGGGGGTGGGATATCTTTATATGCAAACCGGCTCCTTGAATATGGCTGATGTCGCCAATATATTGACGGGACTCCATGGATCATCAACCATATTAGTGGCATTTATCCTGTGCATGATAGGTATCTGGATCAAAATGGCTCTTTTCCCCATGCATGTCTGGTTACCCAATGCCTATTCATATTCGCCCGTGGCGTTTGCAAGGATCGTTGCCCCTTTAATGACAAAGGTGATGGTTTATGTGATGATAAGATTGATGATCACGGTATTTGGGTATGATTATATTTTTGAAACCCTGAATATTGCCGATGCCGTTGTCTGGCTGGCAACCCTGGCTGTCCTTGCAGGTGCTATAATGGCACTGGCCCAGAAAAACCTGAAAAAAATGCTCACTTATATCATTGTGTGTGAGATCGGGTATATGGTAGGGGGAGCGTGGATTGGCAATCAGCTTGGCATGACCGGCGCTATTTTGCACATCTTAAATGATGCTTTAATGACCTTTGCCCTTTTCCTTGCTGTCGGGAACATGGTTTATAAACTTAAAACGGTTGATTTGATTGATTTGAAGGGTCTGTTTGGCAAGATGCCATGGACCATGGCAGGATTTGTATTGGCAGCATTCAGTATCATAGGTGTGCCGCCGACATGTGGGTTTTTCAGTAAATGGTATCTGATACTGGGGGCATTTGAGGCGGGAGCATATCATTTTGCAGCAGCCCTTGTTATTTCAAGCCTGGTCTGCGCGGTTTTGTTTTTTAAAGTATTTGAAATCTGCTTTTTTGAACCCATGTCCGAAGGTCATGGCCATGGGGATTTAACTCCCCCTGTTAAAATTGAGGAAGCACCTTTATCTATGTTGATTGTCTCCGGGCTTGTAAGTCTTTCCTTGATTGTTGCAGGGCTGTACTCAGGTACTATTGTAAATACTGTCATTCTTCCTTTCTTAAAGTTACAATGAATATGATTATACTAATAAAGGTGAACCAATAAATGGAAACCATTATCTCAATTAAACCTCTTTTGGCAGTTTTGGTCTCTCTTTTTGTCATTCCCGTGCTGGTCTCTTCTTCCGGCAAACCCAATGTAAGGGAATCGTGGATCTTTGTTGCTGGAATTATCAAGCTTATTCTTGTCCTTTCCATGCTTCCCATCATTCTTGAGGGAAAGCAAATTGCTCTGACCTTGTTTGAAATTGCTCCCGGTGCAGCCATTGCATTCAGGGTTGACGGACTTGGGATGCTTTTTGCCATTGTGGCCTCAAGCCTTTATATCGTGACATCCATTTATTCCATTGGATATATGAGAGGGCTTAAAGAACATGGACAAACGCGTTTTGTTTGCTTTTTCGCCCTGGCTATTTCAGCCACGATTGGTGCTGCATTTTCCGCCAACCTGCTGACACTTTATCTTTTTTATGAAATTTTATCTTTGGCTACATATCCTTTGGTTACCCATCATCAGGATGCAACTTCGAGAATTTCAGGGCGAAGATACTTAACCTTTATTTTAGGCACATCCATCGCACTGGTTTTGCCCGCAATGATCTATTGTTATCATGTTACAGGAACTCTGGAATTTTCCACTGCCGGTATTTTTACCGGCCAATTGTCAAAACCCGCTGCTACAGTATTGCTGTTAATGTTTGTTTTCGGATTTGCCAAGGCAGGAATCATGCCCTTTCACTCCTGGCTTCCGGCTGCAATGGTTGCGCCTACACCGGTCAGCGCTCTTTTGCACGCTGTAGCCGTCGTAAAAGTTGGCGTATTTTCCATAGTCAGGGTGGTGACAGGGATTTTCGGTGTGGATCTTTTGGCAGATTTTAATTTGGGAATTGTGGTGATGAGTATCGCGTCTTTTACCATACTTGTTTCTTCATGTATCGCACTTTCCCAGGATGAACTCAAACGCAGACTGGCCTATTCTACAATCAGCCAATTGTCCTATATTATATTTGGTGTTGCACTTTTATCTCCCCAGGGGCTTTTGGGTGGGGTCATACACATTGCCATGCATGCCTTTGGAAAGATTACATTGTTTTTTTGCGCAGGGGCTATTTTTGTGGCAACAGGCAAAAAATATATCAGCCAGATGAGCGGATTAGGTAAAAAAATGCCCTTTACATTTGCTGCGTTTTTTATAGGCGCTTTAGGCGTGATAGGACTGCCACCAACCGGCGGGTTTTATAGTAAATGGAATTTGATTTTAGGCACACTTGAAGCACAGCAGACAATCTTCATGCTGGTCCTTTTGGTATCATCATTTTTAAATGCATTCTATTTTCTGC
Organism: Desulfobacula sp.; assembly: GCA_018702715.1. GTDB lineage: Bacteria > Desulfobacterota > Desulfobacteria > Desulfobacterales > Desulfobacteraceae > Desulfobacula. The sequence goes on from JABIYQ010000616.1 coordinate 18,950, forward strand.
CAATTGTGTATAAAGGTTTTTTCGGGAAAAGTGAAGAAGAAGAAGACAATATTCCCGTAAAAATCCAGGAAGCAAACCTGTGTCTTGTCATTCCTTTGATCATAACTGCAGTCATTTCAATTGGTTTATTCTTTTATCCGACTATTTTTGTCAATCTGATAAAACTAGGTTTGGGTATTTGATTCAAGAATTTTAAAGGTTAGAAATATGAATAACAAAGATGAAAATGAAAAAGAAGATTGGGAAATGATTGGGCATGACCCCGTACCAGGATATAGAATCGCTTTTTATATCGCTATTGCGGCTTCTGTGATTTATTTGATATTTGCTTTTTCATCGGGTGGCGGTTCAGGCCACTAAAGATTTTTTTTGAGGCCAATCTGAATGATGAGAAAGGTTTAATTTTATACAAGGATGCAATAATGAAAAAAGAACTTTCAATCTTTGATAATCCAAAAAATGTTAAAAAACTATTGATTATATTTTATTGTTCTCTGGTCATTTTGTTTATAGCAGAATTTTTTATCGTTCCACATCCGGCATTCTCATTTGAGCATGTTAAAGGGTTTTCTGCTGTTTATGGTTTTTTTTCATGTGTTCTGCTGATCTTTCTTGCAAAAATTTTAAGATTAATTGTGATGAAAAAAGAGAATTACTATGACAAGTAATATGTTTCCTCCCGCAATAATATTTATTTTGGGCTCTTTTCTGATTCCTTTTTTAAAAGGAAAGACCAAGTCCATTTATATGCTCTTAATTCCAGTGGTTGCCTTTTATGTCCTGTTGAATATTCCACAGGGGAATATCTGGACATTCGAGTTTTGGGGTTACGAGCTTATTCTGGGACGAATTGACAAGCTTTCATTGGTCTTTGGCTATATCTTTACAATAATGGCGTTTCTCGGTGTTTTGTTTGCACTGAAAGTAAAAGACGACCTTCAGAATGTTTCCGCTATTGTTTATGCCGGTGCTACTTTAGGTGTTGTTCTGGCAGGAGATTTTTTGTCCCTGTATCTTTTCTGGGAAGTCATGGCAGTGAGTTCAACGTTCCTGATAATTGCATCAAGAACCCCAGAATCAAGAAAAGCAGGTATGCGGTATATCCTGGTGCATTTGATCGGTGGCCTTTTCCTTTTGGCCGGGATTGTTCTTTACACCCAGAAGACAGGAACAATTGCCTTTGATTATATCGGTCTTTCCGGAATAGAGTCTTATCTCATTTTTATTGGTATCGCCCTGAATGCCGCTGCCATTCCGCTTCATGCATGGTTGCCCGATGCATATCCCATGGGAACGCCTACAAGTACTGTTTTTTTAAGTGCTTTTACAACAAAATCTGCCGTATATCTTTTGATCAGGACTTTCCCGGGAGCGGATCTGCTGATCTGGATCGGGGCCTTTATGGTATTTGTACCGATATTTTATGCAGTGCTTGAAAATGATATTAGAAGGGTGTTGGCCTATAGTCTTTTAAATCAGATTGGATTTATGCTCGTGGGTATCGGCATCGGTTCACAACTAGCTTTGAATGGTGCTGTGGCCCATGCTTTCTGTCATATTCTATATAAGGGTCTGCTTTTCATGGCGGCAGGATCTGTTCTGCAGATGACAGGAAAAATCAAGTGTACGGAAATAGGGGGTCTTTATAAGACCATGCCGCTAACCTGTTTGTTCTGTATCGTCGGCGCAGCATCAATATCAGCGTTTCCCTTATTTTCAGGCTTTGTTTCAAAATCAATGATAGTCACGGCTACTGTCAATGAAAAAATGGTTCTAGTCTACCTGATTTTGCAATTTGCCTCGGCAGGTGTTTTCCATCATGCTGGTATTAAGGTTCCTTTTTTTACTTTTTTTGGACATGATTCTGGAATCAGGGCTAAAGATCCGTCATGGAACATGACATTAGCAATGGGAATAGCTGCATTTGCATGTATCTTCATAGGGGTTTTCCCTCAGCCACTATATAATCTCTTACCCTTTACTGTCGATTATATACCTTATACGGGTGCACATGTTGTCGGCCAACTCCAGCTTTTAATGTTCGGAGCACTGGCATTTGCCCTTTTGATTCTTTCTGGATATTATCCCCCGGAAATTAAATCCATTAACCTTGATGTTGACTGGACCTATAGGAAATTAGGCCGGGGTGCCTATATGGCTTTGGATATAGGATTAAATGCAATAAACCGGATGTCTGAAAGTATTTTAATGACCTTTGTAAAGGGTTTTGCTTCCTTTTTTAATCGTGCTGCCATAAATTTAGCCTTGTTTGTATCCGTCAATATATGGCTGGTTCTGGGGTATAGGGATAAGCGTCTGGAAATTAAGAAAAACAGATTGTACAATGACATAACTAAAGGAACTCTGCCCATAGGTATTGGTGCAGCAGTTGCAATATCCTTTATTATTATTGTGTTTATATTAACTTAGCAACGGGGCCTGCATGGTAAAAATAGAAGATTTAAAACGTATCAACCTGTTAAAGAATTTTCCAGATCATCTGCTAGAAATAATTGCCAACGAAGCCCAGTTGAGTATTTTTGGCACAGATACGCAATTAATAGCGGTTAAAGAGCCGGTTGCAACATTTTACATGTTAATTATGGGCCAGGTCGCCGTAAAAAGAGAACTTACACCTAAGATGGATATTATCCTGGATAATATTCAGTCTGGATCTTCTTTTGGTACCTCTGCATTAATTGAGGGATCGACAGCATCTTATACTGCAGTTTGCCAGGAACCCTGCGAAGCGATTACCCTCTCAGGAACGCGTATGCAGCAGCTTTTTAAAGAAAATCATGAACTGGCCTACCTTATGATGCTTGGAGTAGCAAAACAGTATAAAAATAAAATGGATACACGGGCGCAGATGATCATGAAAACTTTAAATGAAAATCCTGAATTAAAAGAAGATATTAATGACATTGAGAACCTTACCCTGGTGATATAAAGGAATAGATTTACTAACCTTTTTGTTAGGCCCCATAAGATAGGACACAGAAGAATGGTTGAAAAAGACATACTGGAAAAAATAGTTTTCCTTAAAGATTTGCCGGAACCTGTACTTGAGAAAATTGGTAATATAGCGCATCTTGAAACATTTGATGAAGAAGGCATTCTATTTCGCCAGAATCAGGAACAAATCTTCTTATATATGCTGGTATCCGGAAAAGTCTTTTTAAACTGCAGATCAACTTTAGGAAGGTCTTTGACTTTAGATGAAGTATTACCGGGAAGGACATTTGGGGTTTCTGCCTTAATGGGAGAAACATCAAGCACATTTACCGCAGTTTGTGTTGAACCCTGTGAAATTATCACAATATCAGGTGAAAAGATGCGTGAATTGTTTGAAAATGATTTTAAAACAGGACATACTTTAATGCTGAAAGTGGTGAGTATTTTTAGATCAAGAATGAAGATGCATACCCGTCAGTTCTTACATTCATTGGCAACACATCCTGAAATTATTTAGTGTTTGAACGAAAACTCACCCATCTACTGCGTTGCTGCAAAAGTTTGCCAAATTATAACAATGGCCTCATGTACAGGAGTACACTCCGGTTTCAAACTTGTATGCATGCGCATCTCTTCGAGCCTTGCGCCTTGTATATGGGCAATTTTGTGAGCTTTGCTCCTCTACGAGCCACCCAAACACGGGTTGCGGGTAGCATTGTGAATTATTCCCTATATGGTTGCCATTCTGGCTTGTTCATTTTAGTAAAACTGACTGTTCTCCACTTCCCCGATGGTTTCATCCAGGATATCAACAACTTGGTCCATTTCTTCCATGGTTATGGTGAGGGAAGGTCTTAAGGTAATTATATTTCCTTCAATTGTTTTAAATGCCAGTCCTTTTTCCATGGCTTTGTACATGATGCAGTCTGCTTCTTCAACAGCCCTTTCTTTTGTCGCTGAATCCTTGACAAGATCAATCCCCAAATGAAGCCCCACTCCTGCAATATTACCGATAAGCGGATGTTTTTCTTTGAGCTCATTTAAACGGGACAATGCATGGGCTCCTACTTTGGCAGCATTTTCCGCCAGATTGTGTTTTTCAATGTAATCAATTTCAGCCAATGCCGCAGTTGAGCAAAGGGCATTTTTTTCATGGGTATAATGGCCGATGGAGCGGTGTTCAAGGTTGTCATAGCGCTGTTTGGTCACAATGCCTGCAAAGGGTAGAAGCCCGCCACCCATGGATTTGCCTAAAACCAGGACATCAGGTGTGATAAAATGCTCGCTGGCAAACATTTTACCTGTCCTGCCAAATCCTTCGATGACTTCATCAAATATAATAAGGGCACCGTATTTTTCGCACAGATCTTTTACCCCTTCCCAGTAATTTTTGCTGGGAACCACGGGAGTTGCTGAAATGGGTTCGCCAATGATTGCAGCCACACCGGGCTCTCGTTCCAGTATTGTTTTGATCTGGCGCAGGTATTCATTATCCACCTCATCCTGACTGGAAAAACCCCAGGGATTGCGATAGTAATTGGGGAATTCCACATGCATGGCACCGGGCATCATGGGTCCTATCCCGCCTTTGAACAGTTCTTCTCCGCCCACACTGGCAGCGGCAAATCCTGCACCGTGAAAAGAATCCCAGAATGAGATGGTTTTAAAGTGGCCTGTTACCTGTTTTGCAAGGGTAATGGCCATCTCAATTGCCTCTGACCCGCCGGGACAGAAAAGGGATTTGCAAAGATCTCCGGGAGTAATTTCGGCAAGCTTTTGGGCAAGATCAACTGCTTTGCAATTTGTATAACGCCTGGGACAGAACGTCATCTGGGTGTCCAGTTGATCCTTTAACGCCTGGATAATTTGCGGGTTGTTAAATCCGGCGTTATGAACACCATTGCCGTGCATATCCATATATTTTTTGCCTTCGATGTCTTCAATATATATACCATGGGCTTTTGATAAGACATTCATCACAGGCGTGGACAGATTCTGATGCAAAAAATATTTATTGTCCCTGGTACAAATGGATTTAGCAGTTTCAGACAAATTCTTTTCCCAGTATTTTTCCCGGTTTTGACTTGTGTTTACATCTCCCTGCTCACTTGCAAATCGGCTGGACGTAATAGTATTCTCAGGTGTCATTTTTTTAATCCTTGATTTGGGATAAATAATGCTGTGTAAATTATAGAAATAGTACTGCTTAAATACAGCCTCGCATTAATAGTGCATCTTGCCTGTTATTGTACAAATTGAATTTCAACTTCAGCAATGGATTCTTCAATAATATCAAGAGCCTTATCCATTTGTTCCCGGGTTATGATAAGCGCTGGTGTCAGGGTGAGAATATTACCCATGGTGATCTTGAAGCTCAATCCCCGGGAAAGCGCAGCATACATGATAGCTTCAGCTTCATTTATGGCCCGTTCTTTTGTGATCGGATCCTTTACAAGCTCAATCCCTAAAAATAGTCCAAGACCCCTCACATCGCCGATCAAGGGATGTCGTTCCTGCATATTTTTAAGTTGCGACAGGGCATATCCGCCTACATCCCGGGCATTTTGGGCAAGTTTATTCTTTTCAATATAATTGATGGTGGCAAGGGCAGCAGCACATCCCACAGGACTTTTTTCATGGGTATAATGTCCCAGAGCTCTGTCTTCAGCTATATCCAAGTCTTCGCGAACGATTAAGGCTGATAACGGAAAAACACCGCCACCAAGTCCCTTGCCAATCACAACAATATCCGGTTGAACGCCGAAATTTTGAAAAGTAAACATCTTTCCGGTTCTACCCAGGGCATGTGGGA
>JABIYQ010000366.1 GCA_018702715.1 Desulfobacula sp.
ATGCCTTCAATAATGATGCCCTTATGGAAAAAATCCATACGCATTCTACGGGTTATATCAAGAACTTTTCAATTATCAAAGAAGGACAAGACGAAGACGGAAAATATAGAGTTACAATACATGCAGTTACACAAAAAGGTGTTCTCAGAAATACACTTATCCGGTTAGGATTGATTCAACAAATGGTTGACTACCCCCGAATCATGATCCTCCCTTTTCCTGACAAGGTAACGCACCCTTTGACAGGAACTGCTGAAGCCACACTGGTACAGCAGTTTACAGACAGGTATTTTGAGTTAGTGGACCCTGCAAAATCAAAACAACTCCACAATGAGGCCAAAGACCTTCTTGAAGTTGATACAATAAACAACATTGCGGCAAGAATTGGTCTTCAACATCAAGCTGAAATTGTTATTTTATACTCGGTTGAAACAGGTGCATCAGAGTTTGACGGAATGATGGAAACTGGAACTGCCACCATGACAACCAGAGCAATTGTTACCACTACAGCTCAGATCCTTACGGCAGATAATAAAACTTCGCCCGGGTTGGGGAAAACGCCGGAGCTTGCCCTTGCAACAGCATCAGGCAATGCAGCTCAAAGCTGCTCAGAAAAACTAATTTCCTCGATTATTTCCTGGTGGGACAACTACACTGCGAACGGCCTGCCATACATCATCACACTTAAAACCCCTCCAAAGGCAGACCGCCTGATCATTTTATTCCAGCAAAACATGGAATCAATCCCAGGTGTTGTGTCCCTGTCAGAACGAAACTCAGGAGGGGGCATAACGGAAATGATGCTAAAATACAAAGGCAAAAGCGCTGACCTGAAAAGAGCGGTCCTGTCAACAATGTTTAAGCATGCAAGCTTCAAAGATCTTTATACTGTCCTTGCCAAAGGCAGGTTTATGGTATTTTCGATTCTATAAGGCTATCAGAATAATATAATAATTTTGATAAAATTATATTACATTGAAAATGACATCAAAGTGAATGCTTAGATTTTTTTGGAGCCAAACATATTTAGATGAACAGATGGTTGACGACTCAAGAAAATATTCTTACTGAGCAATCCGATAGACAGGTTTATCTTCGCCAAAGTGTTTGATTAAGGGCTCCTGCTCATGGCCAAGTTTTTTTGCAATATCAGTGGTCAACCGTTTTGAAAATTTACCCAACTCTTTTAGGCTGACCAATTTATCCTTGTTCTCATCGACTTTGGGATTGTTGTTAAGGCCCTGTAGAAGGATATGAGAAAAAAGTCCATTGCCTTCATAACTGTCTAAGGCCTTTTCCAAATCACTAGCAGAGGCAAAGATATGAAGCCCCATCTTTTTAGCCAGTACGGACATACGCGAATCGTACAACCCGCGTACAATATAATCGACACCCCCGGCATAACAGCTGTCCAGAATCAGCAGTTGCGTGAGAGCGGGAACATTTTTAGATTGTTCCAGTAGTTCATTAGTGCTGATCATACTGTTCGGTTGGATTTTTCCATCATAGTCGTGTGTGACAAGATAGTACTGGTGGCCATCCATAATGCCATGGCCAGCGAAAAAGAGAATGAAGGTGTCCGTTGGTTTTATTCGTGAAGCAAGCCATTTGAATTCTTTTATAATTTTATTTTTAGAAGCGTCTTGGTCCATAAGATATCGGACATGAATCTTATCGGTATCGTAAAGACCATTAGATTGCTTTTTAAGCATTTCTCCGATATTTTTTGCATCTTTTACTGCAAAGTTGAGCCGGGTATTGGGATCATCATCCAGATAGTCGTTGATACCGATGCATAGCACGAAAAGATGCGCCAATTCGCTGGGTCGGTTGGATTTGAAACTAACACTTTTAATCATGCTGTGCACCGAATTTTGCAGGTTAAAAGCAACTATACTGACCTCATTAAGACCCGGCACTGTTGTGATTTCAACCTTGCCTTTATATAAGTTTTCAGTGGGTTTGGCGACTGATGATTTCCTGTCTTGTTCAGTTTTATTCAATTTCAACCCAGATTTGGAAGCGATACTGCGAAGCTGAGCGACGATGGCCTTGCTGTCCATGAACTGGATATTGGTTTTGCTGGTCGATTGAAACAAGTACGACTGAACTGTTTTATCGGATTGAACCAGCTTACCATTCTGATAAACTCGAATGTCTCCGATACCTCCGCCAGTGGATTGAACCTGATAATCCACTGTCACCTCTTTCTTTTTGCTGGTTCCGGGAACTGTGGCGATTTTTACATCAGGTGGTGGATATTTCACTGCCTCATCTATGGTCAGTTCGATCAAATCATCGATCTTCTCTCCCTTTAATTTAGCCTCTACAATATCAGGCCTGTAAAAAACATCGTAAAATTGATTGATTCCCGCCACCCGATTCCCGTATCGGATACTCAGGTATTTGTGGCCATATTGGGAGGCGTTGTAATACCCTTCGGGTGTGATGGCGATCCACTCTTCATCTCTGAAAAGATAGACTTTTAAGAGTTCATTTCCGGTTGCCGTGTCCCTCAAATGCAAGACATTGTTTTTATCCACGAGTATAATCTTTTTATCATCATCTGAAAAACCATAATACCTAGCCCAACCTTCATGGATAATTCGTTTCCGCTGCAATGTTGCTATATCCCAAAATTCTGTGAGGCTTTTGCCTCCAGAAAAAATCGAGTCTTTTCCATATACATTCCTATTAATATTTAATATGAACAGCCTACCACTTAAAGAAAACGCAACTTTTCCAATTTCTACATTTTTTATAACCTTTAAAATCCTATTTAAGGCCAATGAAAAGATATAGGTATCAACCGCACGAAACTTTACTTTACCCTTCTTTTTTCCGTCCTTGTACCTGGTTTCTTTACCTTCAGTATAGATGATTATTTTGCCATCAGGTGAATAACCCTTCATTGAACGATAGGTAACTGAACCGGATTTTGGGGGGAGAGAATATGATTTGAAAACATGACCGGTCTTGATGTCCCAAAGTTTTGGATATCCTTTATCTTTTTTGCTTCTTCCCAGAATGTGCTCGTTGCCGATAAAAACGGATTCAAAAATATCCGGCAACTCGCGATGTGTTTTCAGTTTGGTATCATACAAAACTAAGTTTGTCTTTCTATAATCGTAATAGCCAGCCTTATATAGGTCTCCCAACTTTTTTCCTTTTTCAATATCCCATATTAATGCTCCACTATAAGATAAAATATAGCGCCCGCTGGGTGAAATTTCTGCATATCCATCACACCACCATCCATCATCTCTACCCCATGTTGATTGTGAAACGCCTAATCGACCGTTGGGTGTGACAGCCATGGCACCGGCATGCCCGGGAGGAATATCGTTGGAAAACATTTTTGTCTGGACGCCTTTTGTCAAATCCCAATGGGATATCTGAACAGAGAAATCATTAAGCTTACTTGTCTGAATCGCCATATTTTTCAATTTTTTATCATACCCCACACCATGAATAGCGACTATGTTATTATACAAACTTAATTTCTTCTTACCAGAGTCGGTATTCCAAATAGTGATGGCGCCATCAGCATAGCCTGAAGCAAAATAGTTCTGATCTTTGGAAAAAGCCACGGCGGAGACGGAATTGCTGTATTTTCCAATGGACTTACTTAAATCATCCTTGATTAAAAATCGCTTTTCCCCCTTGCTGATGTCCCATAGAAATGTATGGCGGACAAATTGCCCCATTAAAAACAGCTTCCCATCTGGAGATATCGAAAAATTTGAAGGTCCACATCCTAACACGGGGCAGTCTCCCAAAAACCTGTTTTTAACCGTTTTGTATAAGGAGACTTTTTTTCCCAGGTTATAAACCCTCATCAACCCCTTTTCCTCAGGCGAAATAGTAATTAGTTTATCTGCATTCGGGGTTATAACTGCAGCGACTGCGTCTTGTTCTTTACCCAATATAATTTCATTTTCCTTTTTTCCATTGTCCAGGTTATAGCAGATTAGCGTGTTGCCGTTTCCTATATAGAACCGGTTGCCTTTTGAAATACTCGCATAATTAATGCCACCACCTTCAATACTGCCTTTCTCGGACTTTACTTTTTTAAAGGATTGGGTATCCCAGATAATAAACTCATATTCGCTACGGTTCTTTTTTAATTTGGAATCATAATCATCATTGTAGATATAGGATATGAGGCGGCGACGATCTGAAGATAATGACAGGCCAACTATTCCAGGTGTAAATGTCTTTTCAAGCGCGAAAGGATGAGTGCCTATGATTTTAATAGGCTCAGCTTTGTCTGGTCGAAATAGGTGTATCTTTTGATTCATATAGCCGGCAATTCTATTCTCGTCTACAAAGATAGCCGGAAAATGTCCATTAAAGGATCGAATTTCCCGCCCGCTTTCTACATCCCATAAAACCATTTTCTTACTATTACAGCTGAGGAGGCGTTTTCCTGAGGGTGAGAAGTC
>JABIYQ010000025.1 GCA_018702715.1 Desulfobacula sp.
CAAGCATTATTTTGAATTTATTTTTAGGTAATACTTCACACTCCCGACTTTTATCAGTTTTTTTTAAATGTATGAGACTGATTAAATTTTTAAAATCATAGGTTTTTTAAATTCCGCGTTACCGGTGGAAATACCATGTCCCTTATGCCCAATTTTGACATACTGGTATACAAGATCTCTAAAAAATAAACTTTAGGATCAAAGCACCTTAGAGCCATAATTTTAATATTGGAGCGGACACGGTAAGACATTCTATTTTAAGCCGTCATTACATCCTATATATTCGGAGTACTGCGACAGTGTTATGTGAGCCATCCTGTCCGCAAAAGTTATAAAACCTTAAACTGAAAAAATTAAATATGATCTGTATTTATTCTATAATTTAAGTTCTATTCCATAAAGCTCCTGTATCATGTTGCGCCACTGGCCTAAGGGCATATCTTTATCAAATGCGATATCTAATGCATTTACATTCCTCCATTTTACACGCAACTTTGGCCAGGTCATTAAATAATATTGGCTTCTTTCTTTCATGCTACTCTTTTTACCTCTTAAACTTTTAGGTAGATAAGTTTGAGAAGTTCGCATAAGGCCCATTGCCATACGCAGAAATTTTCTGCCCATACCAAAATCTGCATGTTGCCCTTGTGCATCACGTTTCTTGTAATCCAACATCAAATCTTCTGGCCCGTGTAAACCTATGTGGGAGGCCGACTGAACGACATAGTCCTTCAGGATACGATTGCAACGTTTTCCAACTTTTTTAGTTTGGGGTTTTCCTTGGATTCCACCGGTTTGTTTAACTCTTGGAATGATGCCAGAATATGAAACCAAATTACTTAAAGACTTCTGTTTATTGGGATTCCCAATTTCAGCACATACACCAGCGGCTAAAATGATTCCAATACCTCGGATGCTGGTTAGAAAAGCTCCCTGGGTTTGGGCTAAACTTTCAGCAATTTCCTTCTCCAATTGCTCAGTGCTTTCTTGCAGGCAATTAAAAAGTTTAGCTTGTTGTTTCAATGAAATTTGTAATGTTGTAAGATGATTTTCTGGTGGCTTGAAAACCTGAGCAGCATACTGCTGAAGTTTTTTAGCGCAATTATCTGGTTGATGAATTGCACAGCGAGTAAGGAGTTTAGTTAATGTCGAACGTCTACGCCTAAGGATTTGATGCACACTGAATCGATCTTCCATCAATAGTAATGAGCATTTTGAAAATGGTAAAATCCCGCTATTCTTTTCGTTTAAAAAACCAGGAAAAATCTGATCAACAAAGGTGTGAATTCTATTTTTTACTCCGGTTGTCATGTTGACCATTTTTCGTCTTTGCCGCACAAGTGTCCGCAAATCTAAATAATTTCCTGATTGAGCTGGAGAGCAGTTAGCTCTGCAACTAAGGATCATTTTACAAATCCCCAATAAGTCTAAACGATCAGTGCTTGCCTGCACATTTTCACGTTGAGTCTTTGCGTCATGGGCATTTACCCCTGCCACCAGCCAATTTTCTGAGCGTAAAGTAGAGATGAAATTGTCAGTATAAGACCCGCAATCTTCACCTCCAAAAACAATATGCTGAAGGCTAATTCCATGATGATGGCAGGATTTTTTTACTTGATCAATCAAATAATTCTTACCTTCCGGTGAATTTTTTACCGAAAACGGTTTTCGAATAATCCTCCCATTTCCATCACAAAGCATGGCCAGATGATCTTTTTTCGCATAATCAATTGGAATACACATCACTTTGGATCTGTCATTTGCCTTCTCGAACAACGATAGGATTTCTTGACTTTGATTTTGAAAAACGTTACGTTTTTTCATAGTGAAGCTCCCTGTAACTTTTCAACTGCTTCATTGCAGATTGATCTTTTAAAATATCACTAAATATACCTATTTAGATGGTACATTTTGTTTATGGGGAGCTTCACCCTTTTTTAATAAAAAATAATTCGGTTTTCAGCTTAGATTATGTTGAAAAAGCGAAACTGTTTGCCCCAGAATAATTGAGCCATGAATGTGTGTGAGTGAGCTTGAAAAACTCTCACATATTCACAACATCAATTATTCTGGAAGGTACCAGTTGAATTTTGAACATCTACTGCTCGACAGTAGCAATGCCAAGTTTGCATGCATTTACAGGAAGTTTTGTTTTTATTATGGCTTGCTAATTGAGGACGGGGATGTAAATCTCATAGACTTTTGAAAGGGTCAGATAATGATACGTTATGCGAAGCGCAAGGAATTCTGAAACCGGAGTGTACTAATGTACATGAGGATTTCAGTATTTTGCGGCAACGAAGCAGATGGGTGGGTTTTCGTTAAAACACTAATGGAAAGAAGTCTTAATATTTATACGGTTACCATCTTCCCAGATCCTTATACTTGCATGAGCAGTCCATGGAATTCCAAGCCCTATCATTTTACAATTAAAGACTTTTTTAGGATCATATTTTCCCCCATTGACATATACTTCTTTACCATAATGTCCTGCTTTCCAACCACCTTTTGTGACCATGCCAAAACTTACTTTTTCAACAAAATACCTTTCTCTCCCAAATTCACTGACCTTATTGGGGGGAGCATAATTATCGTCATATTGACTCATATTCGTTCCCGTTTTTGTTAAGGTACAATAGACCAGCACCTCGAAATCCGTTTCATTATCAACGAAGCATGCTCCGGCCCATACATTGCTCACAAATCCTAATAACATTGTTACGATAACAACACCCGCTAATCTGTACATATTACCCCCTTTCCTGGTGAATAAAAAAGAATCTGCTTACATTAATTCAATTAACATACCTGATTCAAAAAGTCACCTATGATAATATAAAGTGAATTATTTTACCTTTGTATTACCAAGGTTGACGTCAACAAAGTTGTTATATCCCCCATTTTTGTTAACTACTGATGATTTTATTGTCAACACATTCAGGTCTCGGTCGTTATCCATGCTCTCCAATTGCCCATATAAGGTTCAATTTGCCTACTTACTTTGCATACTTTTGGGAATGCTGGGGATTGTGTTGCGCTTGTATTCACACAGGGGGACCATTTGAACCTATCCCGGTGCTTGATTGCCAGGATCTACCTCATACCAATTGCTATTATTATCAAACCTAAAATTATAATTGGAAAGTTCATTTTGTTTTCCTATAAACATTGATTATCAGGGCAAATTTATATTTTATTATTTTTAAATCCTTTTCGGTGGAAAACTTTAAAAAAAAGGTATGAAGTGCAAGAAAAATAAAATTATTTTAAACTTTAGTGAAATATAATTGATTCAGAAAGGATCTGCCAAAATGTTTTTTATTAGAGACCAAATTTAATGAGTATCTCTTGAATTTCGACCATCCAAAAAACTATGACAACTTGCATTTTTCAGAATATTTTTTCCCCAAATTGTCACTGCTGTATATTTTTGATATTCTTTACAATGATATGTGGCATAGCGTATTCACATCTAAAGGGAGTTACACATGGATAATACAGAAAAAAAATTCAAAGGAGCCGGCCAGGTATAGATTATGACAATTCTTACCCCTGGGCGTTTAAATTTTTTTTACCTTTGCTTGTTCAGCACGGCGGACGTCTCCCAATTTTTTATATTCTTCCAACTGGTCCTGGGAAACATGCATGAAACTTCTGCGCCACGTCTCATCTTCAGACCATGTAAAAGGGGTTTGAATAGTTGTTCTCCCCTGCCAGGCAGATTGCAGAAGGGCAAGAGCCATGTCCATTATTGAACTCTGCATCTCTTTATCCCAGGGTTTTCCAAACGGGTTGCCTAAAGGAAAATCTGTAAAAAGGAAACGAGCCACGCCGCATTCCTCAACTATATCCCGGGCAGAGCCGACAACAACAGTGGGAATCATATTTTCTTCCAGATGCCTGGCTACCAGACTCACGGTCTGATGGCAGACAGGTCAAAGGGCTGGAAGAATTAAGGCATCGACACCATCTTCTTTGCAGAGTTCAAGTATTTCAGGAGCAGATCTCTTTGATGTTTTACCTTGACTGTAATCGGTCATTACCCCATAGAATCGCGGTGAGGCTGAACCAATTCTACCGTTTTGGGCACACTCAGCCAGCCGGTTCAGCGGCATAAAACTATCGTTATCATCCGTATGGGTTGATTCCTGATCCCATTGTAAATCC
>JABIYQ010000024.1 GCA_018702715.1 Desulfobacula sp.
CTACCTCTTAACGCAGGTAAACGATTGAATGCTTTTTCTCCTTCAAACCATAAAAACATTCTGTGATTAAATTCAACTGTTTTTTTTAAAATCGCATGTTGGTTATAAACTTGGAAAAGCTTGGAATCATTGAGCCAGGGGCAGGCAACATGACGGTTGGTAAGAAGATATCCTTTGTTGTCCACTAGAAAAGCTGTCCCTTCCACAGTGTTTTTATATATAATTTGCTGGGCATCAGTCAGCCAGTATTCCACCATTAAAAATGCAACAGAACTGGCATATGATTCAACAAAGTTAGAAAGTACTACTTCTTTTTTGTTTTTATTAAAATTGGCAACCATCCAGGAGAGGGTTCCAAAGGCAAAAATTCCCGCAATAATTAAAATCAACAATACCACTATCTTTTTAAACCATCTTAATTCTTTAAGTAGCCTGGTTTTTTTCTTATAGGGTGACTGATACGGGTCTGAATAGGGCAGCCGGTCTAAAATTTGAGATAATGCCAGTGCAACTTTGCCCATGGTTTGAGGTCGAAGATCCGGATCATCCGACAACATGATTTTGATCAAAACTGCAAGTTCAGGGTTAAGCCCATTTAATTCATCAACCCTTGAGGAAAAATTTTTCAGGTTGTGGTCTGCAGTTAAAAGTTCAATAAATAGTTTGCCAAGGGACCAGATACCGCTTTTAAAATCAATGGGCCTCTGGTTAACAATGTCGGGATGGCAATCAAGCAGTTTTTGCAGCATGGGACCATGGTGGGTTGCCCTTGCATTCAGGAACCGGGAAAGCTTGTAATTAATTTTTACGTGTAGCGTTTTTAATTTTTTTTTGGGGATCAGGATATCATCAAGGATCAGGTAAGGCATAAAATGATCGTTTTTATGCAATAAATCAAGTACAGAAGCGATATTGTGGAAAAGGGTGACTATCCTGCGTTGGTCATTAAGTATTCCGGAAACAAAGATAGAACCCCAATCAGCTGCATCGACCCATTCGCCGGTTCTGTACCAGAGGCCCTCATTGCTTTTTCTAACTGCATAATGCTGGACAAAGTGCTCGGGCGGTAGTTTTTTGAGTTCTTTGAGTTCTTTTTCAAGTCGGATGGCAACATGGTCATCAACGCCGGATTTTTTTGTGAATAATCTTATGGAGACAGGCTTTTTACTATCGCCTTTTACAGCTTTGCAGACAAGAGATGAACGTCCCTCATGGATAATGGCCAAAATTCGGTAATCATCAATATATTTTATGCCTTTTACGATGTGGCTTCCGCAGTCTGGGCACATCGTAATTTTTTCAGAGAGAATCTGCCCACATGCTTTGCACTGTTTCATAATAAGAAAACTCTACCAATTTTTAAGTTTGCATGAAGATTGATTGCAAACTTGGGTTAGTCATTGCAAGATGAGACATTTTGATGATAAATGGTTTGTCAAAAATAGTCAATAAAGGTTAGTAAATTGTTATTTGCACAGACGCTTGATTTTACTTTTAAATATTATTCATATGTTGTATTCAAAATGTAGTGTATAGTGAATCAAGTCGAACAAATAGTACTCGACCAAAAACTACCAATTTACTATGTTGTTTTGTCGGGCTCAAATTTTTAGCCTCAACAACACGTATGCCTTTTTCCGGTTAAAATTATCGCCACCTTATACTGGATTCTAAGAAAAGCGCATGCCCAAAAAATTTTCAGGTTTTTGGTACGGCAATAGATAAGCTTGCAAAAATTCAATTTAAGAACCTTAAATGAACTCAATAATATTTTTAGAGGTAAAAACATGGAAAAAATTTTTAATGGCCAAAAGACAGCAAAATTAGGAACTGCAAAAAATCCTGCTGCTGTGAATGTACAAACACATGAGAGACTGGAAGAAATTGAATCAATATTTCAAGAAAAGGGTTGGAAATATACAATTGGATTAGAACCGGAAAAAGAAGAGGATATTCTAGATTTAGAAATATTATTGCATTCACCAAAATCAAAGATAGCTGAAAAGAAAGTAGGCCGCAATGAGCCATGCCCATGTGGAAGCGGAAATAAGTATAAAAAATGCTGTGGTAAATGAGACTATTTTTTTTCTAAAAAATAAAATTCCTATCATGTTTCACGATTTTAAAATTTCAAGAAGTGATGATAAAATGGCGGTCTGAATATTCAAATATGTTTTGAGGGTTATAGGTTCGTTCAGTGACCTCTATATTTCCATTTTGATCCATGAGCATTATGGTTGATGAACGTGTGCCATAAATTTCGCTCTGGATAAACAAAGGAGACAGGACTCTTTCCCATTCAATTCCCACTCCTGTATGAGGGAGCTGTATATCATCAGGGATGGATTGGTCTGTCAGTAAGGAGAAAAGAGAATTAATAGTGAAATCTTTGCTGATCATCTGTTTTAATGCTTTTTTCCCAGACGTTACCTTGGGCCAGGGTGTGTTAAGAAATCTATTGGAAATTCCATGTATACCTGGTTTTATTTTTTCAATCGCATTTTTCAAATTAGAGAACCAGAATAGTTTCTCTTTATCGCCAAAAACTAGATTAAACCCATTGTAAAAATTTGATTGTTTTTTAAAAGCATCAAAATGGATCTCAGTAAGTTTTTTGTATTCAAGAAACTTAACAATAATTTCACCTCTTGAGGGGGCTTTTTGTTTTATTGAAGTCGGGTCACGATAGTTTGTAAGGGCTGCAAAGGTTCCTTTTTTATGTACCCCGAACCATGTACCTCCTTGATCAAGGTCTTTTCCGGCAAGGATAGAACTATTGTCCTGCCAGAAATGCATGGGGGCTGTTGGCCGGCCAAAGAATTCATCTCTGTTGGCTGCAAGGATTAAAGGATATTTTTTTGAAACTTTATATCCCAAGAGGATTAAACACATGTATAATTCCTTGTCTTTTATCTGTCTCTTTGTTATTGATCTTATAATGTAGTTAAAATGTAACTGTTAATAACGGAAAAATCAATATCGATGGAGGCTTTAAATGAAAAATGTTGTAATCGTCAGTGGAGTTAGAACGCCGGTAGGATCCTTTGGTGGCTCCTTGAAAAGCGTACCAGTGGTTGATTTAGGTACAAGTGTAATGAAAGATGTTCTTAAAAGAGTCGGATTAAAACCTGCGGTGGATTCATCCCAGGATGAATTTTCTCCAGATACTTTAAAAGATCAGGGTATGATTGACCTTGAAAAAAAAGGATATGATTATGATGAATCATTAGCCCCTGTATTTATTGATGAAGTTATCATGGGAAACGTTCTACAGGCAGGGCAGGGTCAGAATACAGCCCGACAGGCCATGATTGCAGCGGGCATCTCAAGACAGAGTACCGCCTTTACAATTAATAAAATATGCGGTTCAGGTCTAAAAGCCATCGCCCTTGGCGCACAGGCCATTATGACCGGATCGGCAGAGGTGATCCTTGCCGGCGGCCAGGAAAGCATGAGCAATGCCCCCATGGCATTGAACAAGGCCAGATGGGGACATCGAATGGAATTGACCGGGATCGGACCGGTTCATGACTTGATGGTATTTGACGGGTTATATGAGATTTTTTATGGATATCACATGGGCCTCACTGCTGAAAATATTGTAGAAAAATATGGCATCACAAGACAAGAACAGGATCAATTAGCCTTGTTGAGCCATAAAAGGGCTTTTGCTGCTGTGAATGATGGCACATTTGCCCAGGAAATTATACCTGTTGTGATTAAATCCTGGAAAGGAGATACCATTGTTGATAAAGATGAACGCCCAATGGAAACCAGTATGGAAAAAATGGGAAAACTTCGTCCGGCATTTAAAAAAGATGGAAGTGTAACGGCAGGGAATGCATCAGGTATAAATGATGCGGCTGCGGCTGTTCTTTTGATGACTGAAGAAAGGGCAGATGAACTGGGCCTTGAAAAATTGGCAAAAATTAAAGGTTTTTCAGCAGGAGGACTTGATCCTGCTTACATGGGACTGGGTCCTGTGCCGGCAATTAGAAAAGTGTTGAAACAAACCGGTATGAGCATTGAAGACATTGATTTGATTGAGCTGAATGAAGCATTTGCTGCCCAGGCAATAGGATGTATGAGAGAATTAAATATTGATGTGGAAAAACCCAATGAGCTTGGGTCAGGAGTTTCAATCGGTCATCCAATAGGATGCACAGGGGCGAGACAAATGGTTACTGCAATTAACCAGATGAAAAGGAAATCATATTCTACAGGCCTTATCTCAATGTGTATCGGTGGTGGTATGGGTATGGCAATGATTATCGAAAGATAAGTTTTTTTCTTTACTTGGATGCATTAAAATGATAAAAAATATTAGATTTTTACTTGGTTTTTAAATGTTTGAAATAAAATGCATAAAGGGGTGTTTTTATTATGGATATTCCTAGAAAATTAGGCATATTAATTTATACGGCTGTACCTGCCATTGTCGGCGGCGGTATTGTATATCATTTTTTTGGAAGTTTTGTTCAAGTCATTATATTTGAGATACTTCTTGTTTTGGCAGCTCTTGGGCTCATCAGCAGTTAAAACAAAATAATTATTTGATTTATGTAAAGCCGCATTTGTGCAAGTTACTCTGCATATTGCGGCTTTACATGGTTTTTTACTCTTTTTTTTAAAATCTAAGAAATTTGGTGCAACCTTGGCGCAAAGTATTTCTCAAAGAGCGGTGTTTGTATTTTTTATTGCACTGTTCTGCATAGCTATTCTGCTTGCAGGAAAGCTTGTGGCACCTTTTTTTGCCATTATCATCTTAGGTGTTGTGTCCACAAGTATTTTTAATCCTCTTTTCAAGTTTTTATCAAAAAGGCTGACGCCTAAAATTGCATCTATTCTTACCTGTATTTTGATTTTTTTTGTAGTGTTTATTCCAGTTGTTTTTTTTGTTGGGGTCATTTCCAAAGAGGCTTTTAATCTTTACGTAATGGCCAGGGATGCGGTTTTTTCCAATCAATTAAAAAATCTGCTTGCAAGTACACAGGCCTTAGAACGGTTCAATGAACTTCTGGGAAGGGCAGGGATTGAAAAAGTGGTGACCTGGGATGAGTTGATCAGTCCCATCTCAGAGCTTGGAAAGATAGTGGGATTCTCATTATTTGAACAAGCCAGGTTTTTTACATCCAATGTGTTTAATATTGTATTGTATTTTTGTCTGATGCTCATCGTTGTGTATTACATGCTTATAGATGGGGATAAATTTGTAAAATACATGTATGATCTGTCTCCTTTGTCGGACGAGCATGATGAAAAACTTTTTGAAAAATTTAAAGGAATGGCTGGTGCCGTTCTTATCGGAAATGGCCTTGGTGGATTGATACAGGGCGTTGCAGGTGGAGCACTTTTTTTGTTCTTAGGATGGAATTCTCCATTTTTATGGGGTGTTATAATGGGTTTTCTGGCCTTTTTGCCCATTCTGGGGATCGGGATTATACTGATTCCTGCAGCTGCAATTTTGATGTTGAAATCACACTTTGTAACGGGTCTTTTTGTGCTTTTATTTTATGCTGCTCTTTCCTGGGGAGTTGAGTATATTTTTAAACCCAAAGTGGTTGGTGACAGGGTTAAAATGCATCCATTAATAGTGTTTTTTGCGATTATCGGCGGACTTAAAGCATATGGTATACTAGGTATTATTTATGGTCCGTTGATTGCCACTTTGTTTTTAACCCTTGCAGATATATATTTTTCAAGTTTTCAGTTTATGGTTGAACCTGAAAAGGTTTATAAAGAGAAATAATTGGAGTTTAAACGTTGACTATTAATAAAGATCTTAATGTGACCAGTATTGAGAAGGAGATGAAACAATCCTATCTCGAATATGCAATGAGTGTCATTATCGGAAGGGCGCTTCCCGATGTTCGTGATGGATTGAAACCGGTTCACCGGCGTTCGCTATACGCAATGCAGCAAGTACGGAACGACTGGAACAAACCCTATAAAAAATCTGCCCGTATTGTGGGTGATGTTATGGGTAAGTATCACCCACATGGTGATTCAGCTATTTATGACACCATTGTCCGGATGGCCCAGCCTTTTTCATTGAGGTACATGCTGGTTGATGGTCAGGGTAACTTTGGATCGGAGGATGGTGATTCACCTGCTGCAATGAGGTATACGGAAATAAGGATGCGAAAGATTGCCCATCAGATGCTTTCCGATCTTGAAAAAGAAACCGTTGACTTTATTCCCAATTATGATGAAACTCTTGAAGAACCGTCAGTTTTACCTACAAAATTTCCTGCATTATTGGTCAATGGCTCATCTGGGATTGCAGTTGGAATGACGACCAATATCCCGCCGCATAACATAAAAGAGGTTATAGCAGCTTTAATCCATTTGATTGATAACCCTTTAACGGGCATCGAAGATTTGATGGAATACATTCCAGGTCCTGATTTTCCAACCTATGGCCATATCTATGGCACAAAAGGAATTGCTGAAGCTTATAACACCGGGCGTGGGATTATTACCTTGCGTGCCAAAGTTGAGGTTGAAGTAAATAAAAAGTCTGGTCAGGAAACCATTATAGTGACCGAGCTTCCCTATCAGGTCAACAAGGCAAGATTAGTTGAAAAAATAGCTGAGCTCATGCGGGACAAGGTCATTACAGGTGCATCCTTTGTCAGGGATGAATCCGATCGTGACGGGATGAGAATTGCAATAGGGCTTAAAAGGGACCAGATTAATGAAGTTGTGATTAATCAACTTTTTAAACATACCAACATGCAAACCAGTTTTGGAATTATCCTCCTTGCTATTGTCAATAACAGGCCACAGCTTCTAACGCTTAAAGAGATCCTGAATCATTTTATTGCACACCGCAGGAATGTCATTATCCGGAGAACAAGATTTGACTTAAGAAAGGCAGAAGAAAGGGCCCATATTTTAGAAGGTTTGAAAATTGCCCTTGATCATCTTGATGAAGTCGTGGCATTGATCAGGGCGGCGCATTCCCCTGAAGAAGCTAAAAACGGGTTGATATCCACATTCAATCTTTCAGTGATCCAGGCCCAGGCAATACTTGATATGCGCCTGCAAAGGCTTACAGGGCTTGAAAGGGAAAAAATTATTAGTGAGTATGATGTTCTTTTAAAGGATATTGCCTGGTACAATGAAATTCTTTCAAGTGATGAAGTAGTTAGAGGGTTGATCAAGGATGAACTGTCAGAGCTTGACGAAGAATTTGGAGACCAAAGGCGCACAATCATAGTTGAAAGTACGGCTGAAATAAGTATTGAAGACTTGATTACACAGGAAGACATGGTTGTGACTGTGACCAGAAGCGGCTATATCAAGCGAAATCCGATTACTCTGTATTCAAGCCAGCACAGGGGGGGGAAAGGTAAAACCGCCATGGGAACAAAGTCTGACGATTTTGTTGAACATCTTTTTGTTGCATCCACCCACTCCACCTTTTTGTTTATTACCAATTTTGGGAAAGTTTATCAGTCAAAGGTTTATGAATTACCCATGGCAGGACGATCAAGTCTTGGAAAGGCTATTGTAAACCTGTTAAATTTTGATGAAGGTGAAAAACTTGCCACTGTATTAACCGTTGACAAGTTTGTTGAGAATAAATATGTGGTCATGGCAACAAAAAAAGGAAGAGTAAAAAAAACCGATCTGATGGCATATTCAAGGAGAAGATCTGGTGGTCTTATTGGAGTTAAACTTGCAGAGGGCGATGAGTTGATTGTAGCAAGAATAACCGATGGGGACATGAATGTTTTTCTAGGTTCTCAAGGTGGTAAGGTGATCCGTTTCCATGAAGGGGATGTCCGTGCTACGGCAAGGGGCTCCATGGGTGTCAGGGGTATGAGAATCGATCCAAAAGTTAAAGTCGTTGGTATGGAAGTGCTGGGGCCGGAAGATACGCTTCTTACAGTGACTGAAAACGGATATGGGAAACGGTCCTCAATTGAAGAATATAGAACCCAGACCCGTGGCGGGAAAGGTGTCTTTTCCATCAAAACCTCAAAAAGGAATGGGTTGATGGTCTCCTTGCTTCTGGTGGATGATAATGATGAACTGATGATGGTGACTGATAAAGGAAAGCTGATCCGAACATCAATTAAAGGCATCAATGTGATTAGCAGAAATACCCAGGGTGTTAAGCTGATTAATTTGTCATCAGGTGAAAAGCTTATTGGAATTGCGCGGCTCCCAGAGGAAGAAGATCAAGCAGAAGAAGATCAAGATGATATGAATATAGAAGATCTTTCTGTGGATAAGGAGAATGGAGACGGAGAAGGCATCGACTCATAAGGGAGAAGGACACAGAAAAAGGCTGCGGAACAGATTTTTAAAAAGTGGCCTTCAAGGATTTCATGACTATGAAGTAATAGAGCTGTTGCTTTCCCTTAATACACCTCGAAAGGATTGCAAGCAAAGCGCAAAACTGCTTTTAAAACAATTCAAAACTTTTCAGGGTGTTCTGGAAGCAGGTCACAAATCACTCTGTGAAATCCAAGGCGTGGGGCCTGCAAATAGTTTGGGTATCCGGTTGATTAAAGAAGTGTCTGATAGATATCTTGAAGTCAAAATTATATCAAAGGACGTCGTTCAGAATCCCAAGGACCTGATGGAGTATTTGAACCACACCATTGGTCATAAAACAAAAGAAGTCTTTGCCGGAATTTTCCTTGATGCTAAAAACAGGGTATTGATATCTGAAATACTTTTTACCGGTACGTTGACAACAAGCTCAGTTTATCCACGAGAAGTAATTATCAGCGCATTACAACATAATGCCGCAGCAGTCATTTTTGCACACAATCATCCTTCAGGAGATGTTGAGCCATCTATAAGTGATATTCAGATTACGAAAAAGCTCTTTTTTGCATTAAAGTATGTGGGAATTATATTACATGAGCATATGATAATTGGTAACGAAGGGTTTTACAGTTTTGCCGCCCAGGGTTTAATAACAAAGTTTAATAAAGAATTTGAAGAAACAAATGAATAAAGAAAGGCAAGATCCAGAGTGTTTTGGTGACCTTGAGAAAGTTTTTCCCATGGCTGATAAGGGATTGCGGCAGACACCAGATGAATGTTTTTACCATTGTCCTGTTAAAACAAAATGCCTGCAGCATGCCATGTCCACTAAAGATGGTGTAAAGGTGGAAGAGGAAATTATTGAACGGGGAACCCAATCAGGCACTATAAATTTTTTTGAGCGCTGGTCACGCAAAAAACAGATGCACCGGAAAAAGAAAAAATAACTATTAAATGTTTTTTCGAAAACTTGAAAACCGGCAGTTTTCGATAGAGCACTATGGAGTAACCAATGAAATCTATAAGAGATATTGATGTGAGGTCAAAAAAAATTTTTGTTCGGGTGGATTATAATGTGCCGGTTGATGGAAATCTAAATATTACTGACGATAACAGGATATTGGAAACACTCGACCTTATCCAATATTTGGTGAAAAGACAGGCAAAAGTTATTCTGGCCTCTCACATGGGCAGACCCAATGGTAAGAAAGATCCAAACTTAAGTCTTGCTTTGGTGGCTAAAAAGTTGTCACGAATTATCGGAACCCCGGTTTTATTTGTTGACGATTGCATTGGTGATGATGTCGAAAAAATAGTGGGGCAGCTTAACGATGGTCAGGTTATGCTGTTGGAGAATCTAAGATTCTATAAAGAAGAAAAAGATAATAATGAAGCCTTTGCAAAAAAACTTGCTGATCTTTGTGATGTATATGTGAACAATGCCTTTGCTGTTTCACACCGTGATCAGGCATCTGTTACAGGCATACCCAGATTTGCAAAAGAATCTGTTGCAGGTTTTTTACTTGAAAAAGAGGTTCAATCATATTACGATTCAGTTGAAAATCCCAAAAGACCCCTTGTGGCAATCATCGGTGGTGCAAAAGTATCCAGCAAACTTGCAGCACTGGAGAATATGCTCAAATTTGTCGATCAATTTATCATTGGCGGTGCAATGGCCAACACGTTTTTAAAAAGTCAGGGAGTTGATACCAAAGGATCATTAATTGAAGAAGGTCTTTTAAATACGGCAGCAGATATTGTTCAAAAAGCAAAAGAACAAGGGATAGACTTTATGCTTCCATGTGACCTGGTTTGCGCTGAAATCTTTGACAAAAATGCCCGGGTAAGAACAGTTTTATTAGATCAAATTCCGGATCAATGGATGGCTATGGATATTGGTCCTAAAACTGCTTTACAATATGCAAGAGCCATCAAAAGTGCACAAACTATTGTATGGAATGGTCCCATGGGGGTTTTTGAAATGGAAAAATTTATGCCCGGGACCCAGATTGTAGCGGATGCTATTGCAGATTCTTCTGCATTTTCGATTGTCGGCGGGGGAGATACAGGGCTTGCTGCAAAAAAATGTAAAGTAACAGATAAGATCAGTTATATTTCAACAGGTGGTGGTGCTTTTCTGCATTTAATGGAGGGTAAGAAGCTCCCTGGAGTGGTTGCCTTGGAATAAAATTTAAAAATAGATAATAAAAGGGAAAAAGAGCGTGATATTTTGTAAACACAGAGATTGTTTAAGCCGGGAAGAAAGACTTAGGAGGTCTTACTATGAGGTATTGCGCGACGAACTGGATCAATTTGTTTTAAACCATTCCCTTGTTGGATCATATAATAATTTTCTTCGATTACATATGCCCTATCCTTTTGTGGAATTAAGGGAACTTAAGCCCAGGGCAAGGATTCCTTCGGTTGAGTTTGAAGCACAGAATTCATTTTTAATTATTTTTTCCGAAGATTTTATCGATAAAAAACATAAAAAATACATTCGATACTTTGATGTCAATAAAACAACAAAAGATAATCTATTAAAGCATAAATATTTCCCAAATGTAGAAAATTTTAATCGGGATCTCAAACATTTTGAAACAAAAGAATTTTTTTCTTTACTAGAATCATTGCTCCCTATTGATTATGCATTGTTGATTCAAAGGAATCAGCGAACTAAGGTAAGATATGCTTTGACCCATTTTCATGTGAGAATAGACTGGCCTATAGCAGAAGCCTCTGAAGATCTTGCCAAGGATTTAAGGTATATTTCAAAAGATCTTTATGAAAAAGGGGATAAATATGCTGAAGATTTTCAAAAAAAATTATTTGAATACTATGGCGTACCTGTTATGTCCGGGGGTAGAAGAACTGCAGCTATAGTAGCTGCCCAATACTTTAGGCAGCTTCCTGGAATTACAACCATTTATGTTTCTTCCAGTGAATCCAGAAATCTTTTACGTATTGATGAAAGAGGGGTGTCCAAATCTGTCCTGGTTAAACTGCCGGACAGTGAAATAAAAAAACTGGCTGACAATGCAGGGATTACACAAAATAGTTTCACAAAAAATTATGTTATTGCACGCCAGCGTAGAAATTTTATCTGTATCTTAAATGTGGAATACGATTATACAAGTCATGCATTGCCATCAGAGGGAGGCAGACTGCGGGAGTTAAACTCTGATACAAACTGGCTCACCGTATCCCATGAGCATATATTACCAAAACCATCTACATTAATACATCCCCCCCTTCCCTACAAAATGGTATATTTATAATTTTTTAAGCATGGCAATTTCATCACAATTAGGGAAACTAACACAACCGATACAATCTGACCAAACCTTGATGGGAAGCTCATTCTTATCGATGGTTGAAAATCCGAATTGTTTAAAAAAAGCCGGACGGTAGGTGAGGGTGAAAAGATCCTTGATTTTAAAATAAAATGCTTCCTGGATGCATCTTTCTGTTAGCGTGGAGCCTATTCCGCGTCCTGTGGAATCAAGACCCACTGCAAGAGATCTAATTTCTGCCAAATTTTCCCAGCAAAACTGAAGAGCACAGCACCCTACCACTTTTTTTTGTTTTGGATCTTCAAATACCCAAAAGTCTCTTAAATGATCATATAGATTGCTAAGAGGCCTTGCTAGAAGTTCACCTTTAATATTATAGAATTGAAGTAATGCATGGATGACCGGAACATCATCAAGCAGGGCTTTTCTTATCATTTGTAGTCCTTTATTTTAATCAGTGTTTTTATAGTTCTGGAGGTTTTTTCTTTTGTTATTTTTCCTGTATCGGGATTCATGTATACCATTTTAGTGCCATCGGGGATATCAAAATATTGATAGGATTTGTTTGAGAGAAAGTGTTTCATATAATCAATCCATATGGGTAGAGCGGCCTTGGCACCGGTTTCATATCTTCCAAGAGAGGTTGCGTC
>JABIYQ010000437.1 GCA_018702715.1 Desulfobacula sp.
AAAATTATCTGCTCTGGTGTCTGAAAAAGAGAATTTAAAACGATATGAACTGGATGATGAAAATCATATCCAGGTTAAAGCCACGAACGGGCAAAAAATAATTTTCCAATTTACCATGGGAAAAACAGCACCCAGCTTTAATCATACCTTTGTAAGGTTGCCGGATGATAAAAATATCTATCATGCCAATGGTAATTTCAGATCCCATTTTGATAAAACCGTTGAAGATTTCAGAGATAAAAAAGTATTGGAGTTCAGGCAAGATTCTATACAACAGATTACTATTGAAAAAGATGGAATATCCAAAACACTGATTTCAAAACAGGAAAAAACAGACAATAAAGAGGCTTCAATAACCTGGAGGTCAGATGATGGAATATCTTCCGACAAAAAGATTGTATCAAACCTGCTGTCTCAAGTTTCTTTTCTAAAGAGTGAAAAATATTTGAGCGACGAAATTAAAAATAAACTTGTAAATGAAAAACCATTATGTAAAATGCGTTTTAAAAATGAAAAAAGTATAGATTTAACGCTTTTTAAAATGGATACAGAAGAGAATTTAATCGGAATTTCTTCAATGAATGAATATGCCTTTGCATTGAGTCAATTCAATGGCAAAGAAATTGTATCTAATATTGAAACCCTGCTTGGCATAACAAAAGAAGAAAAAACCAATAATTGAACCCCTTTTTAAAAATAGCATATCAGCCTTATAAATGGATTATTGTTATTCCCTTTATTTTCCTTAATACCATGATCTTAGGGTTGATATGCATTTTTACAGGACTCTTATTAAAACAAGATGCAGTTAATATTATTGCCGTCTTATGGTCAAAACTCTGTTGCTTCATTGTTCCTGTGAATGTTGTCATCCAGGGCAAAAAAAATTATAACAGGAACAAATCATATGTGATTGTAGCAAACCATCAGAGCATGGCGGACATCCCGATACTTCATGGTCACCTTGGTTTGAATATTAAATGGATAATGAAAAAAGAACTAAAGAAGATCCCGATCTTCGGATCTGCAGCCAATCAATTAGGCTGTATCTATGTTGATCGATCCAACCACGATGCTGCCATAAAATCAATTGGAGAAGCCAAAAAAAGATTGTCTAAAAAAGATTGCGTACTCTTTTTTGCAGAAGGCACAAGAAGCCGGGATGGGGAGATGATGCCCTTTAAAAAAGGTGCATTCAGATTTGCACATGATATTGATTTGCCCATATTGCCGGTCACAATTAAGAATTCTTTACATATTCTTCCTTCCGACACTTTTGACCTTACACCGGGTACCATCCAAATCATTGTTCATCCTCCGGTTCATATTTTACATCACTACATGGACCATCCTGACAAGGTTATAGAATCCATCCGCCAGACAATTTCCAGCGCACTTTAAAAACAACTCCACTTTTATCCATTTTTCTATTTCTCTCTAAAATCCATCTATTAGATAAGTCTGTTACATATTTAAAAAAAAAATGATTTTTCTCTTGACTTAGTTATTCTTTTTCGCGAAAGTGTGGATAAGGGTGGTGGAAAGTGGAGGAGTTAAACTATTTAACTAAGGCTTTAATAAGTGTTTCGATCAAGCTCCTATCATACAATTGACGTCAAAGGCAGGGTTATTATCCCCTCAAGATTCAAAAATTTCTTGAAGGCGGATAAAGTCTATGGGGTCATGGTCTCAAACAAGGACGATTGTTTATACGCTTATACTTTTAGTGAATGGGAAAAAGTTGAAACCAAAATTTTGTCCGCAAAAACGAGTGCCATGGGAGAGTTCAGAAGATTTTTCCTTGGCAACTCCTGTGAATGCATGTGTGACAAACAGGACCGGATACTGATCCCCAAAAGTTTAAGAGAATATGCAAATCTTGAAAAAGATATTGTTCTTGTGGGCAACCTGGATCGTTTCGAGATCTGGGCCCGGGATCAATGGGACAAGATCAACAAAAAAATGGAGCAAAAACTTAAAAAAGAAGAAGTAAGAGAGGAAATCGCTTCTTTAGGGTTGTAAACAATGGGATTTGAGCATACGTCTGTAATGGCTCAAGAGGTGCATGAACACCTTAACCTTAAACCCGGGAACATCAGTGTGGATTGTACTCTGGGTGGAGCAGGTCACGCACTTGCAACCATCAGGACCATCCTCCCTGACGGGTTGCTGATCGGTATTGATCAGGACTTAGATGCCATTGAGCATGCAAAAAAATTTTTACATTCCTTTAAAGAAAATGTGCGATTGTTCCATAACAATTTTTCCGATCTTCCACAAATTCTGAGTTCAAACAGTATAAAAGGTGTAAACTCCATACTTCTTGACTTAGGCTTTTCACTCAACCAATTGAGAAACGGCAACCGCGGATTTAGTTTTAACAAGAATGAACCATTGGATATGCGAATGGATATTCGAAACGATCTGACAGCCTTTGAAATTATCAATTCATTCC
>JABIYQ010000546.1 GCA_018702715.1 Desulfobacula sp.
ATATCTCACCCAGGATATAAAATCTTCGGCTCATGGGATTGACCAGGGTTACAGTCACATTTGGTACTTCAACATAGACACTTAATTTTTTTTGGACTGCCATTTTAAGTTCCATGGTTGCCAAGCCTTCTGCCTGTATATCATCCAGCAAAGGAAATGTAATTTTTCCATCACTTCTGACCCTCACTGATTCCAGGGTAAAATCAGGCTCCTTCCAGGTGGTTATGGCTAAAATATCTCCTATTCCGATTTTATAAACATTGGATACAGTGCTTACCACCTGATCAGCAGAGGCAGAATTAATAAAACATATAAAACACAATATTGCAGTTAGCTGAAAGGTTAATAGTCGTTTAAGAGACATAGTTCCACCTTTTCGATTACATGGGTAATCAAGCTCAATTTAATAAAAACAATCAATCAATAAAAAACTATCTGGCGCCTTTGCCAAGCAAAACAGTTTTTGCGGTCCTAAGTAATATTATCATATCCATCATTATGGAAAGATTCTTAATATAAAAAAGATCGTAGTTTAATTTTTCTATGGCATCATCCATGTTTGAACCATAACTATAGCATATCTGTGCCCATCCGGTAATACCCGGTTTTACAATAAATCGTTCTGAATAAAATGGTATTTTTTTTTCAAGATCTTCGGTAAAATATTTTCTTTCCGGTCTCGGCCCTACCATACTCATTTTTCCTATTAATACATCCCAGAGTTGGGGGAGTTCATCAAGCCTGAATTTTCTGATTATTCTTCCTACCTTTGTGATCCTGTCATCATCTGTCTGAGCCCAGACCGGACCTGAATCTTTTTCAGCATTGTCAACCATTGAGCGAAATTTATGCATCATAAATTCTTTTTTTTTCTGCCCTACCCTGTCCTGGAAAAAAATAATCCTGCCCTTTGACTCAAGTTTTATCAGGATACTGACAATCAACAGGATCGGTGAAAGCAAAATCAGCATTGTTGAAGAAATAAAAATATCTTCAAGGCGCTTTACCAGGGTCCTGAGTTTTGATTTTTTAAACCCTTCGGAAAATATAAGCCATGATGGTTTTATCTGGGTTACAAGAACCTTTCCTGTCAGCATCTCATAAAAAGAACTGCCCTCAAGCACTTCAATTCCAGCAGTTCGGCATCGAATAAGCTCCTGGGTGGGAAAACTGCCTCTTTGGTCTTTTAGTGCAACAACAACTTTATTTATGCCAGTTTCTTTAGCAACAGAACAAAGATCTTTTTTTTCTTTTCTTATAGTGATTTTTTCTGAAATATTAAAATTTAAGGCCTCTTCTTCAGAATCAGGAATGATTACAGAAACAGAATAGCCACAATCCGGTTCAATTTCAATTTCATTGAGAATGTCAAATGCAAGGGGGCTGGATCCCAAAAGAATAATATTTTGATTAAAAATTCCCTTTTTGATAATAAAAATATAAAGAATTCTCCAGCCAATAATGAATATTAGAAGAAAACCAATGCTTAATATATAAATAAACTGGTTAATAATAACAATGGGAAAAGCCCAGTAAATCAATGCCAATACAATGGATGTAATGCCCAATGACTGAAGAAGCCTTATGCTGACCTCAGCTATAGTGGATGCCGCTTTAAAATCATATAAATCATTATAGTAGAGACAGATCTGACAGATACATATCACCAAAAAAATTCTCAGACATAGCAGCAAATCAAATAAAAAAGAATCAGATTGGGTAAGGATAAGGGTTGCCAGAAGAAATGATCCAAAAATTACAACCCCTTCAAGTATAAAAAAAAGAATATTTCGAATGGGGAAATATTGTTTCAGCAGCCTAAGCATGGGAATCCTTTATTTTTGTCCATAACCGTATTTGCCATAGCCGTATTTGCCATAACCATAGCCGATTCCTTTCCTGGCAAAATTACACACAACACCGAGAATTTTCTCTTTTCCATAAATATCAATAAGATTGAGAACATCTTTTTTCCGTGTTTTCCCATGCTGGATGACAATCACAATTCCATCAACCTGTCTTGATATAGCATTTGTTTCCGCAGTTAGATGGGGTGGTGGTGTATCAAAAATAATATATCGATCACTGTACCTTGACCTTATTTCTTTGATAAGCCTTTTCATACGATCTGATGATAAAAGCTCAGCAGGGTTGGGGGGAATTTTTCCTGCCGGAAAAATCGTCAATTTATCCAGAAAAGTTTTAACCAGCAATGAGGGTAATTGTATGCCTTGTGAAAGATATTCACATAATCCCGGGCCATCTCCAATTCCAAACATGGAATGAATCGAAGGAGACCTCAAATCACAATCCAGTAAAAGTACGTACTCATCAATATTCTGGGCAATGCTGATGGCAAGATTTGCCGCAACAAATGATTTGCCATCACTGGGTGAAAAGCTGGTGACCATAATGCTTTTGGGTGGAGTACCTTTTTCTGGAAAAAGTATATTATTTTTTAACTGGCGAAATTGTTCTGCTTCAATTGATTGCGGCTCAAGGCCGGTAACCAGCACAGGATCAATATAATAGGTCTCAACAACATCAGGATTTAACCTAATTCCAGAAAAAAAATCATTCTCAGTGTCTTTCCGGATTTGGTTGTGTTGATGAGAATTCTCCGGTGCCTTGAAATTATTTCCCAATAGATCACCCCAATATTAAATTTGAATAATTGTTTTTATGAAATCAAGGGTTTTATTAATACCTTTTAAGTAAAAAAAGGAAAAAGCTGAAAATATGGTTAATGCATAAATGCTCACTACAACAAAGGCAATCAATCCTATCCATTTTTTCTTTTCAGCTCCTGGTTGCTCCAAAGGAGGGATTGATGCCAGTATGGGCAAACCAATTTCCGTTTCAATCTGTTCATCCCGTCTCAGGGTAGGATTTAAAAATTCAAGTAAGAAAGCCGTCCCTCCGCC
>JABIYQ010000175.1 GCA_018702715.1 Desulfobacula sp.
GCTTTTTATAAATAGTTTTTTTATGCGAAGCGCATGAGAAAAACAATGCAACAAGTATAAAACAGGAAAAATATGTTATAAATTTGTTCATCTATTGATTTTTTATAGCCTGTGTAAGATTTATCTGCCCGTTTTTAGCAGCTCGAATTAGAGGGTGGAAGCTTCCTGCATCAAGTTTAGCGTTAAGACTGTAAGAAATCTGATCTTTTATTGGATTATTCATAAGATTTGTAAAAAATTTTATACTGCTGAAAAGATCCACAGATGCTTTCAGCACAACATCCCCTTCACCATAGGCTTCTATCATTGGTAGCTTGTTGGATACACCGGTTATGATTTTATGCCCTTCAAGGGAAATGGTATAAGAAATTCCTTTTAGATCAAGTGATGATCGATTGGGATTAATAATGCGAAGGTTTATTTCAAATTGAGGGATCAGTCCTTGTGTTGGTAATGCTTTAAAAGAGGTGATGCTGACAACAGGTATTTCGTATCCCGGCTGTAGTGTTGAGCATCCAGAGAAAAAAAATAATAAAAGAATAAATATTAAGCCGGATTTTTTTTGCATTTGTTTTCCTGTAAATTCAAACATTTTGGTGTAGATCTGATTTTATTGGTTAGCAATACCTTGATGAAATTAATTGTATTGATTCATAGTTTATTGTATTAAAATTAACAAAAAATGACAAAAATTACAAATTATGTTTTTAGTAATCATATTCATAAGGGGGATATTGATGTTTAAAATTGATAATACCATAATGCTGCTGATTGATGTTCAGGGTCAGCTGGCCCAGTTAATGCACGAAAAAGAAAAAATGTTTAAATCATTAGGAACTTTGATTCAAGGTATGAAAATTCTTGAAGTGCCAATACTATGGATGGAACAGATTCCTAAGAATTTAGGCCCAACCACAAAAGCGGTTTCTAAATATTTGATAGAGGAAGAACCCATAGAGAAATTTTCATTTTCATGTTGTGGCAATCCTGAATTTATGGAGAAATTTAAAAAAACCGGTAGAACCCAGGTACTTTTAACAGGTATTGAAACCCATATCTGTGTGTTCCAGACGGGATACGATTTGATCAAACAAGGTTGTCAGGTCCAGGTGGTAGCTGATTGTGTGTCTTCCAGAACAAAAGAAAACAAGGAAATAGGCATCAAGAGAATTGTTCAGTCAGGCGGTCAGGTCACATGTGTTGAAATGGCATTTTTTGAATTGCTGAGGGCAGCTAAGGGTGATAAATTCAAGCAGATCATAAAATTGATCAAATAGTTTTGGAAATTATGATGGACGGTTTTTTGAAGAAAAAAATATTTGACAAAAAAAAGAGTTTTGTGTATTTTAGAAGATTGGTTTTGATGATGTCTATCCATATTAGTTGGTCACGATATTAGTTGGCCATGAATGAGTTGAAAACAATTCGAGGATATTTTTATGGATCGTAGAGCAAGCGTTTCCCGCAAAACAAATGAGACTGAAATTAGCGTCTGTTTTGATATAGACGGTTCAGGTAATGTGGATATTTCAACCGGGATTCCTTTTTTCGACCACATGCTTACAGCTTTTGCCATCCATGGTTTTTTTGATCTCAAGATCAATGCTGTAGGAGATCTTGACGTTGATTATCATCATACTATTGAGGATATCGGTCTGGTCCTTGGGCAGGCACTTTCAAAAGCCCTTGAAAATAAAAAAGCGATAGTCAGGTTCGGGGACTTTTGTGTACCAATGGATGAGGCCTTGTCAAGGGTTACAATCGATGTGTCAAACAGGCCCTATCTTGTGTATAATTTCCCACGCGATCTTAAGGTTAAAGGAAAATTTGATGCCTATCTTGTCAAAGAATTTTTCCAGGCATTTTGTGTTCAAGGAGCACTTAACCTTCATATAAATTCATATTATGGTGAAAATGAGCATCATGTACTGGAATCAATTTTTAAGGCGTTTGGAAAATCTTTGCATATGGCCACAAGAACGAATGAAAAAATTTCCAATGTTCTGTCCAGCAAGGGAAGCCTTTAAAAATCGTTTTTACATTTCAAATGAAGCAAAAATTAAAATACAGTGAATATAAATGCAAATAATACCGGCTGTTGATATTAAACAAGGCAAATGCGTCCGGCTTTTACAGGGCAGGATGGAGGATACCACTCATTACTCGGATGACCCTGTAAAGATGGCTCAAAGATGGGAGATTCAAGGTGCAAGTCTTATCCATGTGGTTGATCTTGATGGTGCCTTTGCAAAAGAGGTGAAAAATCTAAAAACAATTCAGGATATTTTAGCCGGGATAAATGTTCCCATACAGGTGGGTGGCGGTATCAGAGATCTTGCAACCATTGAAATGTACCTGGATGCCGGTGTCTCAAAGATCATTATTGGAAGTGAAGCGCTTTATCATCCAGAATTTGTTAAAGAAGCCTGCAAAGCGTTTCCAGATAAAATTGTCGTTGGAATCGATGCCAGAAATGGCATGGTTGCTGTTGAAGGATGGAGTCGGACTTCTGAGACAAAAGTCATTGATCTTGCCAAAGAATTTGAGTCCTGTGGGGTTGCTGCAATTAATTTTACCGATATATTTAAAGATGGCATGCAGATCGGTCCCAATATTGAAGAGACTGCTGCTTTAGCTTGCGCTGTGTCCATTCCCATTGTGGCATCCGGTGGGGTCAGCACGCTTAAGGATATTAAAAATCTTCTCAAAATAGAAAACAAAGGTGTGACAGGTGTAATAACCGGCAGGGCACTTTATGAAGGTACCCTGGATTTAAAAGAAGCCATCAGGATTTCAAAATAAGAATTATCTATAGAGATAATTATTGACATGTGATTATAAATACTTAGCTTATTTACTTGCAGAACCGTAAAATTTTGGAGTCAGCGCCGCCAAGATGTATATTCCTGAGGAAAAAGTTTCAGAGATTTTAAATACTTCAGATATTGTTGATGTCATTTCAGAATCAGTTATTTTAAAAAAATCCGGAAGAAATTTTTTCGGGTTATGCCCGTTTCATTCTGAAAAGACCCCTTCTTTTTCTGTAAATGCAAGTAAACAGATTTTTCATTGTTTTGGCTGCAGTGCTGGTGGAAATGTATTGTCCTATGTTATGAAATATCATGGAATTACATTCCCTGAAGCTGCAAAAATGATGGCTCGCAAGTATAATGTAACTATAGAGACCAAAGAGATTGACCCGGTAAAAAGAAGACAGATTCATCTTAAAGAGGATCTGTTCCGGTTGAATAAAACCATCATGGAAGTTTATTTTGATGGGCTTAAAAAGCAAGATATAGGGAAGACCCCTATGCAATACCTTAAAAAAAGAGGGATTACTGACGATACGATTGAGCAATTTAGACTCGGGTTTTCACCCAATAATTGGGATACCATTGTTAAGGTTTTAAAAGATCGAAAAATTTCCAAAAATATTGCAATTCAAAGTGGTTTGATTTTGGAAAGAAAACAAAACAATGGGTATTATGATAGATTTAGAAATCGTATCATGTTTCCCATTTTTGATGTGAATATGCAGGTGGCAGGGTTTGGTGGCAGGGTGATGGATGATTCCATGCCAAAATATATGAATTCCCCTGATACACCGGTATATAATAAAAGTCGTATCCTTTACGGTCTTCATGCCGCAAAACAATATTGCCGACAAGAAGGTTGTGTTTACATTGTTGAAGGTTATTTTGATTTTTTATCCCTTTACCAAAACGGTATTAAAAACACAGTGGCCAGTCTTGGTACTGCACTAACATCGGATCATGTTAGGATACTTAAAGGATATGCTAAAAGGATGGTATTGGTTTTTGACTCTGATACCGCCGGAATTAATGCTGCTAAAAGAAGTATTAAAATTTTCATGAATGAAGGAGTTGATACAAGAATCCTTGTACTTCCACAAGGACATGACCCGGATTCCTATGTGCTAAAACAGGGTCAAAAAGCTTTTAATGAATTGGCTTTAAATGCCAAAACAATGATGCAGTTTCTTTTGCACATCTCCATTGATACACATGGATTGTCCGTGGAAGGCCGGATCAGGGTTTTAGAGGATATGAAAAAGCAGCTGATTTTGATTCAAGACAGCGCCTTAAGATCTTTATATGTAAAAGAGCTTGCCGAAACGCTGAATATTGATGAAAAAGCCGTTTTGGAGAAGGTCAGGGAACAATATTTAAGTCATCCCGGAAAAAAATCCTTTTTACATGATGGTGAAAATAAGGATGCTAAATTGGAATCTGACCGAAGAGAAGAACAGATGATTTCGTTGATGTTAAACTATCCCGAAATCATAAATGAAATTAAAAACAAAGAAGTTTTAGAATATTTTTATTCGGAAAAATTAAAACGCCTGGCACAAAAAATTTTAAGTCTTGATCCCAAAAAAGAAGCCTTCATTACAAATGCTATGGCTGGTATGGAAAATGCTGAGGACCAAGAACTTATAGCTTCATTTGCCATGAATGATTTTTTTTCAGAACAAGATATTCATCAAACTGCTTTGTCAATCATTCATAGAATTATTAGAGTGAGAAAAAAACAGGAAAACACTTTGACAACTAAAATTATAAGTGCGGAAAAGGGCAGTGATTCTGATTTGATGGACCTGTTAAAGAAAAAGCAGGCAGAGATTCAGCAATTGCATGATCATTTATAACTTTAACCCTTTGGGAGGCATTTTATGGCAGGTAAGACAAATACGTCTGGAGAGGATGTTGTGATTAGTAAAAAAGAATTAAAAAAATTGATTAAAAAAGGTGAAAAAAACGGCTCACTCTCTTTTGCCGAAATTAATGACGCAATTTCCGATGATTTAAAATCCTTGGATCAAATCGATGATATTGTTGTGCAGCTTAAAGAGCTTGGGATAAGACTTGTGGATAAGGAAAAAGAAAAAATTAAAAAGGCCACAAAGAAAAATGCAGCAAAAGGAACACCTAAATCATCAATTAAAAAGAGTGCTAAAGATAAAAAAATTGCAAAAGATAAATCTAAAAAAGCATCAGGAAAAGAAAAAGATAAGAAAGAGGAAAAGGGGAAAAAACCGGTTAAAAAAGATCTTTTTCCTGTTAAAAAGAGCAGTTCCGATATTGAATTTGGTGCTGTTACCGACCCTGTGAAAATGTATCTCAAGGAAATGGGAATGGTAACCTTACTCAGTCGTGAAGGCGAAATAGAAATTGCCAAAAAAATTGAGAAAGGGGAACATGATATCCTACGAACAATGCTGGACTGTCCCATAGCTTTATCCACAATTTTTATTTATGGGGCTAAAATGGAAAAAAAATCCATGCGGCCAAAACATGTTTTAAGGGATGTGGATGAAGGGGATGGGGTTGTAGATGAGGTTTCAAAACAGGAAAAATTTTTAAAATCTTTAAAAATAATATATGATATTCATCAAAAGACTCTTGAAAAAAGGGATCTGTTACTCCTGGAGAAAAAAAGATCTAAAAAATATGAAATTTACTCAAGTGAGATATTTAACAACACGGAAACAATATTTGAGGAATTAAAAAAATGGCGGTTTGAATCAAATATTATCGATACAATTGAAAAAAGCATTAGAAATGCAATTGCATGGTTTGATAAAGTGGACGATCTATTTAAAGAATGCGCTAAAACTTTTAATGTCAAACCCAAAACAATGCTTGATCAAGTTTGTGATGAAACAACTTTTGTAAAGTGGTCTTCCAACAGGTCAGCTATTAATAAAGAACGAGCTAAAATATTATATCATGATATCTGTTCGCTTTTAAACCAGGTTTGCTTACGAAAAGATGAGATAAAAGGAGATTCAACTTTTTTAAGACAGATTACCGATACTATCGACAAAGGACGCAGGGATGCCGATTTTGCAAAAAGAGAATTGGTGAGAGCAAACTTGAGACTGGTGGTAAGTATTGCAAAAAAATATACAAACAGAGGTTTACAATTCCTTGACTTGATTCAGGAAGGTAACATTGGTTTGATGAAGGCAGTGGATAAATTTGAATACAGAAGGGGATATAAATTTTCCACATATGCCACATGGTGGATCAGGCAGGCCATTACAAGAGCTATAGCAGACCAGGCCAGAACCATCCGGATCCCCGTCCATATGATTGAAACCATTAACAAGCTGATTCGGACATCCCGATACCTTGTGCAGGAAATGGGGAAAGAGCCGTCACCGGAAGAAATTGCAGAAAAAATGGAAATTCCAATTGAAAAGGTTAGACGTGTTTTAAAAATTGCAAAAGAACCTATTTCTCTTGAAACACCAATTGGAGAGGAAGAAGACAGTCATTTGGGCGATTTTATTGAAGATAAAAAGTTTTCTATTCCTTCGGATGCAGCCATTGATTTTAGCCTGGCAGAGCAAACCCGGAAAATCCTGGCCACATTGACACCACGTGAAGAAAAGGTCCTTCGCATGCGGTTTGGTATTGGTGAAAAATCAGACCACACACTGGAAGAAGTGGGCAAGGATTTTACAGTAACAAGGGAGCGCATTCGTCAGATTGAGGCAAAAGCATTAAGAAAGCTAAGACATCCGACAAGAAGTAAGAAACTTAAGACCTTTATTGAAAATTAAATTAGTCGAGAATTAAATCTTGACACAAAATTTGTTTTTATATATATATTGCAAGTTTGTGTGTACGAAAGGGCCCATAGCTCAGTTTGGCAGAGCCACCGGCTCATAACCGGTCGGTCCCTGGTTCGATCCCAGGTGGGCCCACCAACTAAATATAGTAAGGGCATGTTTGATGAGGAAAATTGAAAACCAAAAAGGATATTCAATTTATATATGAATGTGCCAAAAGAATATCGAGTGGATATACAAAATCAAAAGCGTGGTAAAATACCACGCTTTTTTTGTTTGGTGCCGGGTTTGTCATGGTGAAAACAAAAGATATCCTGGAATTGCTCAATCGTATTGTTCCTTTTGATATTGCTGAGGATTGGGATAACTCAGGGCTTCAGGCCGGTAATCTGGACTGGGAAGTAAAAAAGATTATGATTGCCCTTGATGTATCCATGCCCTTAATGGAGGCTGCAAAAAAGGCTGATTGTGATCTTGTGATTACCCATCATCCTTTGATGATCAGACCGGAAAAATCCTTTCATTTTAACAAAATGCCCGGCAGCGCCATTGAAGTCGCAGCGAAACATGGTATCAGTATCATTTCTGCTCATACAAATCTTGATAAGGCAAATGATGGTCTAAATGATTGTTTTGCAACAAAGGTCGGCTTAGAAAATACAAAAGTTTTTTTTATAGAGAATCCATTATCAGTGTCAGAAGATGAAATGATCGGTATGGGAAGAATTGGATTCCTTAAATCGCAGGCAACACTTAAACAAGTCGTTCATCAAATTAAAGAAAAACTTGGTTTAAACCATCTGCGAGTAATAGGGGATATGGATTTGTCTGTAAATTGTGTTGCTGTATGCACAGGCAGCGGCGGCTCTCTCGTGGAAGAGTTTTTAAAATCCGAGGCAGAAGTTTATATCACAGGCGATATTAAATATCATGAAGCAAGGCGTGTTGAAGAAAATTCAAAGGCTCTGATTGATGTTGGGCATTTTGGTTCTGAAAATATGGCTGTTGATCTGCTTTTTGACAAATTAGGTCAGGCTATTCAAAAAGTCGGGCTAAATATACAGATTGAAAAATTTAATAAAGAAAAAGATCCATTTATTATAGTTTAAGGATAAGACATTATGAAAGATATTACCACTAAACATGAGATAGAAACTCTGGTTAAACTTCAGGAAGCTGAGACCCAGATTGTCAGGCTTAATGCTGTCTTGATTAAGGTTGAAAAAGAAAAGGAAAAATTAAGTGCGAAATTAATGCAGTTTGAAAATGCTTTACAGGAAAATAAAGAAAATTTTTCAAGGGCTAAGGCTGGCTGCCGGGATATTGAAATTGAAATTCAAGTTGTTGATGATCGGATTATTAAAAGTAATGAAAAATTGAGGATGGTAAAGACCAATAAAGAATATAACCTTTTTTTAAGAGAAGTGGACGACAATAAAAAACGTAAAGATGTTTTGGAAACTGAATTATTGGAATATCTTGATGAAAAAGAGGAAATTGGCAAAACTGTTCAGGAAAGTGAGAATGAATTTCATCTTCTAAAAGATAAAATAGAAGCCGAACAAAAAGATATTGAAAAAAAATCAAAAGATGACAGAGAGCTTCTTGATGAATACCTTGCAAGACAAAATGAAATTG
This sequence comes from Desulfobacula sp., assembly GCA_018702715.1. Taxonomy (GTDB): domain Bacteria; phylum Desulfobacterota; class Desulfobacteria; order Desulfobacterales; family Desulfobacteraceae; genus Desulfobacula. The sequence continues at coordinate 8,237 of JABIYQ010000175.1, forward strand.
GCAAGACCCTGGAATCTTCATTGATGAACAGGTTTGCAAAAGTATCAAAAATGAATAATGGTTCAGCTGTAGTAGCAGTTGAAAACGAGGTCTGCATGGGATGCTTTATGAATATTCCACCTCAATTATATATTGAAGTACAGCGAGGTAATTCATTGATTTCCTGCCCGCAATGCAGTAGAATACTTTATCATACAAATATATAAAATTCGGCCTGACCAGGCAAAACGATTGCCAGGTTTTTTTAAACCTGGAGGAAAGTCCGAACACCACAGGACAGGACGCTCCATAACGTGGAGTCGCGGTGACGTGAAGGAAAGTGCAACAGAGAGTAGACCGCCTTGATAGAACTTTTGATCAAGGTAAGGGTGAAACGGTGCGGTAAGAGCGCACCAGTTTTCCAGGAGACTGGAAAAGCTTGGTAAACCCCGTCCGGTGCAAGACCAAATAGGGAAACGTTTGAGGGCTGTCCGCCCAAGTTTTCGGGTAGGTTGCATGAGGTGTGCGGCAACGTACATCCTAGATGAATAATCGTTGATCTGTTTGCGGTAACAAGAGCAGGTAACAAAATTCGGCTTATCAACTGGTCAGACCGAATATTTATTTTTAATGTTGGGTAATGGATAATGAATTTTACTTGCGATATCTCCTTTAAGGAAAAAGCCAATATTTTTTCCTTTGAATATTTAAAATGCATTTTGTTTGTTTTTGAACTTGATGATGACGATTATATCTTTACAAAAAAAATTTACTCAAAGCTTATTACATCCTCCCATATCTTAGAAGATTTTCTAGATTTTCATGGAGCAAAAAAAAATAAAGAATGGATACTTTATCGTGAATTGGCGGCAACAATCCAGCATCTTTCACTGGCTTGCTATTCCCAAAGACATATTTTAAACCGGTTTAAATATTATTCTTTTGAAGATAATAATCATGAAACATTTAAACTTGAAGCATTTGATACGTTAAAAATTTTACAGCAATCCATAAAACTTGCAGCTCCTGTGGTTTTAGAGGAAGCTCGCCGCCTGAAGATCAATATACCAACTACAAGATATGATCTTAGTTATTTTCCCGGAATCTCATCTGTACAGCAGCTGGATCACAATATCGATGATTTTAATGCCAAAGATCAGCAAAAAGAGAATCTGACCCGGATTTCCAGCGAATTTTTAGAAATTGTAAAAGATTTTGATCAATTTGAATTTTATGAACGTTATGATTTAAAAAAAATAAAGGAACTTGTGCCGGGGCAAATCAATGAGGTCATTGTTAGAAGATATGAAATGTTGATTCACAATATCCAGTCTTCATTTGATTCCTATGTTGTAAATACAAAGACATCGTCGGAAAATTTTAAACTTGAACAACTCAGAAGTCATTTTTCCATTGTCTTTAATATGCTCCAGGTAACGGGCAGATTATTGCATTATTATGAACGTCATTTGCATGACATCGGATTTAAGGATGTATATAAAAATATCGGTGTATCTTTATCTGAATTTATCGATCCGGATGTTTTGTTGGATCGGGCGGTTAATTTCGGTTTGTTTTATGCCTGGAAATTTTTATCTACGGGAAAAACCCTGGCCTCAAGGATTTTGAATGAAAACATGGAAACCGGTGTGGTTGAGGTCGGAATACCTAAGGAACGTGGATTTCACAGTAGACCCAGTCTTCTTGTAGCAAAAATTGTTCAGCATTATGGCGGCGAAGTCAACATGCTTGTAAATAGTGATATCTTTGATGCTGCAAGTGTTCTAGATATTCAATGGGCTGGCGGGAAAATTAAAAAGGAAGAGATCGAAACAGTACAATTTAAAGGTGATTTGCGGGCTTTAAATGATCTTAAAATCCTTGCAGCTGTGAATTATGGTGAAGACCATATGGGTAAAGGAATTCCTTTGCCAATAGAATTGTCGTATCTAATCTAAAATGTATCAAACCCAAAATTTTTCAATAATTGTTGCCGCAGGTAAGGGGTTACGGATGGGATCAAAGATTAAAAAGCAGTATCTTAATCTGGAAGGAATCCCGATTCTTGCTCGAACCATAATGGCCTTTGATAACTGTGATCAAATCAATGAAATTGTTCTGGTTATTCCAAAAATAGATCATGATTATTGTAAAAAACATATTATTGATCCATTTGACTTTGTAAAAAAGATTTATCTGGTTGAAGGAGGGAATAAAAGACAGGACTCTGTCTTAAATGGCCTCAATTGTGTCCATGATATAATGAGCCTTAATAAAGAAGTCAAAGAAGTCATTGCATTGATTCATGATGGTGTACGACCTTTTGTAAATCATAATATAATTGAAGATTGTATCCAAAATGCAATTGAATATGGTGCCTGTATCCCTGGTGTTAAAATAACAGATACTGTTAAGCAGCTCGGTTGCGATTTAAGCATTCAAAAAACTATAAACCGCCAATTTCTTTATGCCGCACAAACCCCTCAGACATTTAAAATAGAATTGATATTGCGGGCATTTGAACATGCAAGAAAAACTGGTTTTTCCGGGACGGACGATGCCTCTTTAGTTGAACATTTAGGTGATAAGGTGGTTATCGCAAAAGGGTCTAAGCTGAATATTAAAATCACGACAAAACAAGATCTTGTTTTGGGAAAATTTCTGTTAAGGACCGCAAATGAAATAAGTTGAACAGAAATAGCGCAGGCCAATTTTTAAAATCTGGTGGCCCATATACAAGGCGCATTAAAGGTTGCATAC
>JABIYQ010000023.1 GCA_018702715.1 Desulfobacula sp.
CAGAAAATATAATGTCCCTTTATTTTGAAATATACCTTGGATTATCAGGTAAGGCAACAGCAGTATAAAATTCAAATCAAAATAAAAGGCAGAATTGTATAGTTCAATTTTGAGATTCAGCATACTGGAGATAAAAAAACATTCTGAAATTCTAATTTTTAAACATTTTTTCCATCATCAATTTAATGAATATCCCTTGAAGTTTGATCAACCCAAAAGTTACAAATACCTGTATGTGTTGAAATAAATTTTTGACATAATATCGGTTATAGATATTTCCTGAATCCTGAAGAATTTTAATACTATTTGAAATGGTCAATATTGCAAATTCCAATAGAGATTAGGTGTCTCCTCTAAGCAAGCTTCTTTAGATTTTAAAAAACCCCTTCAAAATTAGTTAACCCTTTTGTTAAATTTCCTGGGAGCGGATCACTTTATCCTTGTATACGTATTTCATATTCACTATATCTTTGCAGGTACGATTGAATTTAAGAAAAGAGTTTACAATATGTCTTTAGAAGCAGTTATTGAATATTTTTCAGAATACAATATGGATCACCGTGTTATGGTTTTAGAAAATTCCACGGCAACAGTAGAAGAAGCTGCCCAAGTCCATGGAGTGGATCCTGATCAGATAGGAAAGACACTATCGTTTAAATTCGGAGAGGAACCGATCTTAATTGTCGTTGCCGGCAAAGCAAAGATTGATAATAAAAAATATAAAAGAGTTTTCTCCAAAAAAGCCAAGATGCTCAATAAAGATGAGGTCCTGGAACATACTGGACATGCAATAGGTGGCGTTTGTCCTTTTGGATTAAAGAAAATAATTAACGTTTACCTGGATGTATCACTGAAAAAACACTCGGAAGTTATTCCAGCGGCCGGAGACCGGTATTCTTCAATACGATTGACCATAGAAGAACTTGAAAAATATTCAAACTATAAAGAATGGGTGGACGTCTGCAAATATGATTAGACTTCTGCCATTGATAAAATGCTTGTCTCAAAACAAAAAAGGAGGTGTGCCATGGAAAAAAAAGTCCTGGTTCCAGTGGCCCAGGGTACAGAGGAAATGGAGGCCATTACCATTATTGATGTGCTTAGAAGAGCAGGTGCAAATGTTATTGTTGCATCCGTTGATAAGATCGATATCAAAGCTTCAAATGGGATTGAATTTAAGGCCAACAGACTGATCAAAGACTGTATGGATGAGCTATTTGATCTGATTGTCCTTCCAGGTGGTATCCCCGGGGCCATGAATCTTCGTGATTCAAAAGACCTTGAGACTCTTTTAAAAAAACAGGCTGAACTGAAAAAATATTATGGGGCTATATGCGCTTCTCCTGCCGTTGTTCTACATTATTACGGTCTTGTTACCCCGGGTCGCGTGACCTGCCACCCTGGGTTTAAAGATCAGATTGATAATGGGAATATTGTCGAATCAAGCGTTGTTGTGGATAATAATTGCATTACCAGCAGGGGAGCCGGAACAGCCTGCGACTTTGCATTAACTCTTGTTGAGCACCTCTATTCCAAAGAAAAGAAAAAACAAGTTGCCCAGGGTCTTGCTCTGATGCTGGATTGATGGGCCCTAAAGGCTATATAGTGCCTGACTGGAAACCCTTGTTTGGGTGAGTTTTCGTTCAAACACTATATAGAATTTTAACCAGGGGCATCTCTATAAAAGGGCATCAATTATAGAGATATTATTCAATGGACTTGATCCTCAAATAAGTCGGGTAAACGTTTACAAGTCACACGTGATTATTCTCGATATAGTCTTTTTGCTTTGGCTTCAAATCTGGGCAACTCACCTATATTTGCAATTTCCACAGCAGGCGTAACAGTCATGTTCAGTTTTACTTTATCAATCAGTTTTTGTTTGGCCGCCTGGAGGTCTTTGGAAGGAACTTCAACGCTGCTGGGTTCCACTTTGATCCGCAGACGGTTCCCAACGCCTTGCTTTGGAACGTGGATCTGATATTCATTGGAAAATTCTTTACGTTCACGGATGAAATGTTCCAGGGCAGAAGGAAAAA
>JABIYQ010000021.1 GCA_018702715.1 Desulfobacula sp.
TAAACGAATTGTCTCAAGTCCTAAAGCACCAGCTATAGGACTTACAGCCCAATTTGTCCTGCTTCCGGCTTTTACCTTTCTGCTGGTGCTGCTCATAAAACCCCATCCCTCCATAGCCCTTGGAATGATGCTGGTGGCGGCCTGTCCGGGTGGAAATCTATCCAATATTATCACCTATCTATCCAATGGTAATTCTGCCGTATCCATCAGTATGACAGCGGTATCAACTATTGCAGCCATTATCATGACCCCGTTTAATATTTCTTTCTGGGGTAGTTTGAACCCCGAGACTGCCGCTATTTTAAAACAGGTCAGCCTGAACCCTGTAGATGTATTTATAACAGTCTTTTTGATTCTTGGTATCCCCCTTATTGCGGGTATGTCCATTGGCCATTATCTGCCAAACCTTGCCCAAAAGGTGAAAAAACCGTTTAAAATATTTTCTCTGATCTTTTTTATTATCATTGTCTGTGGAGCTTTGGCAGCTAACTGGCAATATTTTATAAAGTATGTCGGGATAGTTATGCTGGCCGTCCTCATTCACAATGCCCTTGCACTAAATATTGGCTATTGGTTCGGCAGGTTCTTCAAACTTGAAGAAAAAGATTGCCGGGCGGTTTGTATTGAAGTGGGAATACAGAATTCAGCGCTTGGACTTGTGCTGGTGTTCAGTTTTTTTGATGGGCTAGGGGGGATGGCAATTCTTGTCGCCTGGTGGGGAATCTGGCATATCATTGCAGGGCTTGTGACGGCTGTGATTTTTAATCTGAAAAAATTGCCTAAAAATGAATTGGACCCCGTATCTTAGAAAAATGGACACGTCCTGTTTGAAAAATAAAGTAGCGCTTGTAACAGGTGGTGCATCCGGTATCGGTCTTGCCTTTTGTTGGGAATTGGCCGGGCAGGGGACCTGGATTGCAATGCTGGATATGGATGATAAAGCACTTGAAGTTCAGCGGCAAACTTTTTCTGATCAAGGATATAAAATCCTTACCATTGCCTGCGATGTTACAAAAGAAGCAGCCTGCAACGCTGCCATCAATAAGGTCTTGGACGAATTTGGTAAGGTTGATATCTTATTTAATAATGCCGGGATTACCCAGAGAGGACTGTTTGAAAACACAGGTATTAATGTATTTAAAAAGGTGATGGATGTGAATTTTTTCGGGTCTTTATATTGTACTAAAGCCGCACTTCCCCACCTTATCCAGACAAAAGGGATTATCATTGTAAATGAATCCATAGCAGGTGTTGCTCCATTATTGGGGAGAACCGGGTATAGTGCAAGTAAACACGCTCTGCACGGTTTGTTTACATCTTTGAGATGTGAATTACGCAACAAGGGTGTTCATGTGATGATTGTCTGCCCCGGGTTTATAAGGACAAATCTCCAGACAAGGGCCCTTGGCTTTGACGGTAAAATTGCCACCCATGAGCAGACTATAGTGGGCAAAGAAGACACTCCGGAAAATGTTGCAAAACAGATTGTAAAAGGGATTTTAAAGAAAGAATCCATTCTTGTTCTAACGTTCATGGGCAAACTGGGCTATCTTGTATCCCGATTATCTCCTTTGTTGTACGAATACATAATGACCCATAAATTTAGAAAAGAATTATAAGAAATTTACAGCCTTTTTTTCAGACCAGTAAAGGTCATGATTATTAAAAGAGACAAATCCCACATGCCCTCCTGATTTTGGCATACCAAGCGTTATAAACTTGTTGGCTTTGGCCTCTTTGACTGGGTAACAGGTTTGGGCTAAAAAAGGGTCATTCATTGCATTGATGATGAGTGTCGGGATCCTGATATCTGGAATAAAGGGTTTACTGGAACATTTTTCATAATAATCATAGGCATTCTTAAATCCATGGATTGGAGCTGTATACCTGTCATCAAAGGCTTTAAAATCTTTGATTTTTTCATATCCTTTATCATCAATGAGTCCCGGCATAGTGTTCATTTTTGCCTTGATTTTTTGATGCAGCATGACCAGAAACCGTTTCATATAAATTTTATTGGAAGGTTTTGCCAGGATTTTAGCACTTGCCTTTAAATCACATGGCACGGAAAATACCACGGCTTTTGAGATAATGGGGTCTGGTTTCTCTCTTCCAAGGTACAAAAGGCTCAGATTTCCGCCAAGGCTGAATCCGATAAGTGCAATTTCTTTATAGGGGTGTTTTTGTTTAGCATGATTGATGACCCAGGACAGATCATCTGTAATCCCGTTGTGGTAGGATTTAAGCAGGCGGTTGGGTTCACCACTACAGGATCTGTAATTCCATGCCAAGGCATCCCAGCCATTATTGTTGATGGCTTTTACCATGCCTTTGACATAGATCCTATGGCTATTGCCTTCAAGTCCATGGGATATAATGGCGAGCCGACTGCTGTTATTGGTTGACCAGTCCAGGTCGAGAAAATCATTATCAAAGGTTTCGATTCTTTCTCTTTTGAAGTACACGGAATTGATTTTTCTGAAAAGTACAGGAAATAAGGTCTGGATGTGTCCGTTTCCAAAAAGAAAGGGAGGGGCATAGCTATTTTCAGGCATGGGAATCTTCCTTATTTGTACTGTTTAATTGTCCATAAATTTGATATATCATTTTTTAGGTGATGTAAAATTTAAAATTTAAATAGTGTTTGAACTAAAATTGGCAGTACTCGGTGGAGCACTAAATAAGGATACAGCAAATACCATGAAAGTTGGAATTATAGGCCTGCCCCAGACAGGCAAAAAGACATTATTTCAGATTTTATCAGGAAATGAGATCAAAGAGGCTTCAAAAGCATTTAAACCTGTGCCTGGAAGCGCAGATATCCTTGACTCGAGATTCAATAAATTGGTTGAAATGTATGAACCAAAAAAAAATGTCAGGGCAAGAGTTGACCTTGTCCTGCTTCCTAAAATGGAGTCGGAAACTATTTCCAGGGGAGAAATTTTCAGGGATATCGCAGATATGGATGCAATCTGTCATGTGGTCCGTGCCTTTGAAGATGATGCCATTTACCACACTGAAGGATCTGTTGATTCCAAAAGAGATTTTGAAATGGTTAATTCAGAATTGATTATGCATGACCAGATATTTATTGAAAAACGAATCGAACGTCTTGAGGCCATGGTCAAAAAAATAAAGGATGAAGACCAGCAAAAAGAACTTGTTCTGATGAATAAGCTCAAAGACATTCTTGAAACGGAAAAACCTTTAAGGTTGATTGAGTTGATGGAAGATGAGGAAAAAATGATCAGAAGCTATCCTTTTATTACAAGGAAAAAAATGGTCATTGCCGTTAATGTATCTGAAGGGGATCTTGAAAATGAAGCACTTCTCTCTTCTTTTAAACAAAGTTGTGAAGCCCTGGATATAGAAGTAATGCTGGTGTCTGCAAAGGTTGAGGCGGAAATTGCCCTGCTGGATACCCAGGAAGAAAAAGATGAATTTTTAGAAGGCCTTGGCATAATACAGACAGCCCTTGAAAACCTGACCAGGCTTTGTTTGAAATCGTTGAACCTGATTTCTTTTTTTACTGTTGGAAAGGATGAAGTGAGACAGTGGCTGGTCCGAAAAGGAGCAAAAGCACCTAAAGCCGCCGGTGTGATTCATTCTGACCTTGAAAGGGGCTTTATCCGGGCGGAAGTATTTAAATATAATGATCTCATGGAACTAGGCA